>NZ_DBHKZA010000108.1:0-15943 GCF_057314935.1 Achromobacter sp. | reverse complement strand
TGCAGTCCCGGCTCAGGTCATTTGAAATAGGGCTGACGACTGGTGCCAAGTCCGGCCGGGGCGCCGGGAGCGCCCGACATCTTGAGGACGATGTTGGGTTTGCCGCCGCCGGCGCCCCCGCTCACGTCCTGGACCTCGGTCTCGCTCAGCGGCTGGATTTGGTCTTCTGCGGCGTTATCGAGAGACGCCAGATTTTCGGTCTTTTCCATTGGAACTCCTGTTCAAGCGCACCATTGCGGTCCGCGATTTCCGGGTCAGCTGCCGTAAATGGTCTTGCCGGGCGCCGCGGCCCCGCGGCTAGGCTGCGAGGCGGGCGTCCGAGCCACCGCGCCCAGGAAGCGATTCGGCCCGAGGCCGCCGCTGACCTGCTGGATCTCTGCCTCGGTCAGGGGCTGGACGGTAACGTCCGATGCCTTGTCCGATGGATCCGGTTGAGTGGTTTTCTGCATAGGTATCTCCTGCTTGCCGACAAAGGAATCCGTGCCGGCATCGGCCGAGCAGCCACACGCGCCCGGCTCGCGCCGTCTTGCAAAGCCAACGGAAATCCAGAGCCCAATTCGCCGAACTGCTCCGGAAGAACAGTAGCAACGCACAGGTATGGGCGCATCGGTCTTTAGTCGTAGATGCCTGATACAGGGGCACTACCGCCCCGCATCCGGGGCGCGCGGCAGGCAGCGTTGGCGCCGATCAATGACTATCTACGGGTAGCGTCAAGGTGCCGGAGCGGCACCCGACGCTACATTCAAGCGATCGAAGGAGAGGTCGTCGCCTGCTGCGGCGCTTCTGCACGGGCCACGCGCGTTTCCAAGTCTTCCAGCAGCTCGGCGGACGGCACGAAGAACAGGCTGCCCGTCACCGCGCGGCTGTAGTCCAGCAGGCGGTCGTAATTGCCCGCCGGGCGGCCGACGAACATGTTTTCAAGCATCTGTTCGATCGGGGCGGGCGAACGCGCATAGCCGATGAAGTACGTGCCGAACTCGCCCACGCCCGCACGGCCGAACGGCATGTTGTCGCGCAGGATCTTCACTTCCTGGCCGTTCTCTTCCAGCGTGGTCAAGGCGCTGTGCGAAGACGCCGGCTTGATGTCGTCGTCCAGCTCCACGTTCGACAGTTTGTGGCGGCCGATGATGCCTTCCTGGTTTTCGACGGTCAGCGCATTCCATCCCGCCATGTCGTGCAGGTACTTCTGCACCAGGACATAGCTGCCGCCGGCGAAGTCGGCGTCTTCGTCGCCGATCACGGTGAAATTGACGGCCTCGCGTCCTTCGGGATTCTCAGTGCCGTCGACAAAACCGATGATGGCGCGTCGGTCGAAGTAGCGAAAGCCATGGACTTCATCGACCACGGTCACCGCGTCGCCCAGGCCGTTGACCAGCAAGGTCGCCAGCTCAAAGCAAAGGTCCATGGAATCCGCGCGGATGTGCAGAAGCAGATCGCCGGGGGTGGACACCGCGACGCGCGCCCCCTCGCCGAACACGCGGAAAGGATGCAGGCCCGCGGGCCGCGGCTGGCCGAACAGCGCGTCCCAGGCATCAGATCCGAACGCACAGACACAGGACAGGTTCTCTTGCGGCGAACGCGTGCCGACGGTGCGCGTCAGCGTGGCCACGTCGGCACACCAGCCGCGGACGGTTTCGGCGGCGGCCGCGCCGGGGTTCAGCGTGGCGACGATGAAGATCGCGTGACGCGTAGGCGGGCTGTGGACGGCTTGAGGTTCGGGCGGAAAGTCAGGCATGGGATCGGATCCTCAGGACGTGATGACGGAGATTCTGGCGGAAATTGTATCTGCTCCGCCCGAATACCCTCGCCGGTCCGCCGCCGTTTTTCCGTCCGCGCGTCAGAAGCGGTACGCCACGCCCACCGAGCCGAACACGTTGGCCTTGCGTTCCGTCAACGGGCTATCCCGCGCGTCACCCAGCAAGGTATTGACCCCGATCGTGGACACCGTGCTCCAGCTGGGATTGATGCGATACGACCACGTCGTGTAGATGCCCGCCGACTTGAAGCCTGAAGACGGCGAATACGTCGACAAGCCCTCGCGGCTGCGCGCAGCCTGCGACGGCGTCACGCCGAACCAGGTCTGCATGTAGTCGCTGTTGGCCCATTCGGTGCGGACCCCGACCTGCACGGTGTGCTGCTCGGTCATCAACGCCGCGTAGGACGCGCGCAACTCCAGTGTGCCGCCGTAGCCGCTGCGCGCCGCCTGCTTGTAGCCCGCCCCCAGCGAGTACCGGCCCGGCCGCCATTCCACATAGGCGCCGTAGGCGCCGTGGAACTTGATATCGTCCAGCCCCTTCAAGCGATCGGCGTCATCGGCCTTGCGCCCCAGGCTCATTCCCACGAAAACGCCCGCGTCCAGGTCGGAGGCCAGCGACGTCTTCAGTCCCATCGCCGGCAAGCCCATGCGCGGCGTGATGAAGAAATTGCCTGATTGATAGTTGATCAGCGGAACCGGCAGCGCCCGGTACTCGCGGGAACCCTCATAAACAGGGACCGCTCCGACCCCCAATCCGATGAAGTTCGTGCTTTGCGCATAGGCGGCGCCAGCCGCACTGAAAACCGCGCCCGCGAAGACGCCTCTTGCTAATATACCCATCCGCATCAGGGCTTCCTTCCGTTCTATGACAGTGGCCGTGGGCAACCGCCCCCGGGCTTGGCCTGCATTGTCCTGAGCATCTTTTAATAATTCTTTAAGGCTCCGGCGGCACTGCCGGAGACGGCCCTGGAGCTTGCTTGCGTATCCTGCTGGTAGAAGACGACCCCATGCTTGGCGATGCCTTGCGCGCGGGCCTGATTCAAGACGGCGCCGACGTCGACTGGGCGCGCGACATGCCCCAAGCGCACCTGGCGCTGGTGGACCACGGTTATCAAGCCGTCCTGCTGGACCTGGGCTTGCCCGACGGCAGCGGCCTGACAGTGCTCAAGGCGCTGCGCGCCCGCTTCGACACAACGCCCGTGCTGATCATCACCGCCCGCGACCGTTTGAGCGACCGCATCCAGGGGCTGGACGCCGGCGCCGACGACTACCTGGTCAAGCCCTTCCAGCTGGACGAGCTGCTGGCCCGGATGCGCGCCGTGCTCCGCCGCAGCAGCAACAGCGTGGTGTCGGCGCTGCGTTGCCGCAACGTCGTGCTGGAACCCGCGCGCCGCACCGTGACGCAGGACGGCAGCGAAGTGAGTCTGAGCGCCCACGAATACCACACGCTGCTGGCGCTGATGCAACGCATGGGCAACACCGTCAGCCGCGATCAGCTGGAAGTCGCCGTCTACGGCAGCAGCGGCACCATCGAAAGCAATACCGTGGCCGTGTACATCCACCAGTTGCGGCGCAAGCTGGGTGACGGGTTGATCGAAACCCAGCACGGCCTGGGGTACCGCATCGTGCAGGACGGTCCGCCATGAAGACGCTGCGCAGACAAGTCGCGGTCACCTTGCTGCTTGCCATGCTTGCGACGTGGCTGACGGTGTTCGCCTTGATCTACAACGAGCAGACGCGCGCCGAAACCGGCATGCTGGACCGGGACATGCGCGACGCTGCCCAGAAGGCGCTGCTGTCCTTGCCCGCCAGCCTGCTGCGGGCAGCGCCTTCCAGTGAAGACCGATTCGAACTCCCCAACTCCAACCGCTTCGACGGAGAGTCCTTCAACTTCCAGGTCTGGTCGCTGGCCGACAAGCGGCTGCTCGTGCAATCGCCGTGGGCGCCTGATGAGCCGTTGATCAGCGATTTTCAGAATGGCTTCCAGGACGTCACGCTGCGGGGAGAACGCTGGCGCGCCTACGCGGTGGCGGACAGGGACGGCCGCATACAGGTCCAGTTCGCCAAATCTGAAGCGCAACTGCGCAAGGAAACGACCGAGCGCATGCGTAACGGCCTCGCGTTCCTGAGCGTGCTTTTCCTGATCTTGACCGGAATGACGTGGCTGGTCATGCGCCGGGCCTTCCGCCCGGTCGACCGCGCGCGCGACGCCATCCTGAGCCGCCCGGCCATGGACTTGGCCCCCTTGCCGACCTCGGGCATGCCGGGCGAACTGCAACCGTTCATCCAGTCCATCAACAGTCTGCTGGAACGTCTGTCGGCCTCGCTGGACCGGGAGCGGCGCTTCCTGGCCGATGCGGCGCACGAACTGCGCACGCCGCTCGCAGCCTTGAGCGCCTACGCGGAGTTGGCCGTGCGCAGCGACACCCAGCAGGCGCGCGACCAAGCGGTGGACAAGCTGCGCGACGTCGCCACGCGCACCACCCGCCTGGCCGAGCAATTGCTGGACCAGGCACGCACCGAGGCGCAAAGCGAAGGCCCCGCCGAATCCGTCGCGCTGGACCGGTTGGCGGAAATGATCGTGCGCGATAACGAGGCGCTTGCCCACCGCAAGCAACAGCGCATCAGCCTGGATGCCCGGCCCGCATCCGTGCATGGCGGCGTCGACGCGCTGGGCGTGCTGCTGCGCAACTTGCTGGACAATGCCCTGCGCTACACGCCCGAGGGCGGCCGCGTGGCCGTGTCCTGCGTTTCGCTGCCCGACGGCGGTGCGCAGTTATCCGTGGCCGACAACGGGCCGGGCATCCCGCCCGCCGAACGCGAACGCGTATTCGACCGCTTCTACCGCAAGGCCGGCTCGGTCGAACGCGGCAGCGGCATCGGCTTGTCGCTGGTGGCGCAGATCGCCACCAGGCATGGCGCGCGGATTGAGTGGGGGCCAGGGCTGGACGGCCGAGGCGTAGGCATCACCGTCACGTTTCCTGCCAGCGTCTGAAAGCGGGGCTGGCGCAACGCGCAGGCCGCCCAGCGCTACCGCACGTATCCGCGCAGCGTCGCGGCCAATGACGCCGGCAGCATCTCGCCGTGGCCAAGGCCCGGAAATACCCGCAGGCTGGCCCGCACATGCGGGATATCGCCCAGCGCGCGGACGACGCTTTCCGGGCTGTCCGGCAAGTCACTGCGGCCTTGTGCTTCCGCGCCGGCCATCACCGTCACATCGACGTCCACGTCAGGAACGGCGGCCGGATGCGCCAGCGATTGCAGGATGAAGCGGCCATTCCACCAGATTGACGGGCTGGCCGCCACGTAATGCCGGAATGCCTGGGGCCGGCTCAGTGCCACGTGCAGCGCAAACAAGCCGCCATAGGAATGCCCGTACAGCGTGCGGTTGGCGGCATCGATGCGATAGCGCCGTTCCACCAGCGGCTGGATGCGCTGCTGCAGGATGCCCAGAAACCGGTCGGCGCCGCCGCCCGGCTGCGCCCAGCCTTGCGCATCCGGGTCGCGCGGCGAACCGCGAGGCGCCTCCGCGCCCGGCGAAGGCGGCGTGTAATCGTAGGAGCGGGCCGTCACATTGAAGCGCTCGGCATCGTCATAGCCGATGCCCACCACCACCGCTTGCAGCGACTCCCCCGGCGGCAAGGCGGACGCCGTCCGCGCCAAGCTTTCAAACACCGCGTTGCCGTCCAGCATGTAGACCACCGGATAGCCCGCCGCCGGCGGCTTCCCGTCGGGTGGCGCCCAGACCGACACGCGATACTCCGGCCCCCCGTCCGGCGCGGCCAGCACGAAGCGCTGCACCTGCGCGGCCGGCACGCCGATCGCCAATTCCGGCGGCTGCGCCGCCATGGGCCGGGCGTGCCCGGGTTGCGCATCCGCAGACGCGGATACGGCCACGCCGAGGGCCAAGACGGCCCCCGTCAGAACGAAACGGATGTGTTCAGCCATAGCCGGCGACCCTCATCGACTTGCCAGTTTCCATCCAGACCGGTCGTGCGGCTGCGGTAGTCCACCGGCACGCGCTTGTCGGTCAGGTTCATCATCGCCAGGCGGAAGGTGACGTGCTTGTTCAGCTCGTAGCTGCCGCCCAGGTCGAACGTGGTGGCGCCGGGGCGGCGGCGCGTCGTCGTCGACACGTTGCGGTAGTTCGCCCAGTACTGCTCGCTTTGCACGTTCGCAGACGCATACAGCGACAACGCATCCGTCGTCCGCCAGTCCGCGCGCAGGTTCAGCACATGGCGCGGCGTGCGATCCAGCGGTTGCCCTTGCAGCGACGTGCCGTCATACGCGACTTCGTCGTCGGATTTGCGCTTGGATTGCGTGTAGGTGTAGTTGCCCGTCAGCGTCACCGTGCGCGACAGCGGCAAGGTCAGGCTGGTCTCGACGCCGCGCAGCGTGGCGCGCCCGATGTTGCCCCATTCGTAGGTCGCGCCCGACGCGCCCGCGCATCCGGTGACGCATTGGCTGTAGATCTTGTTCTTGAACTCGTTGTTGAACAGCGTGACGCCCGCGGCGACCCGGTCGTCGCCCTGGTAGTGCAGGCCGATTTCGGTGGTGGTGCTGGTCTCGGGCTTCAGGTCGGGATTGCCGGCGATGCTACCGCGCGGCGCCCCGACCGCACCGCCGGTCGCCTGGATGTAGTCCGCCGAACTCTGGCGCAATTCAGGCGCGCGGAAGGCGCGAGACACGCCGCCTTTGAGCGTCCAGGCTTGCGACAGGTGGTAGACCGCGTAACCGCGCGGGCTCCAGTGCTGGCCGTAGCGCTCGTGGTCGTCCAGCCGCACGCCGCCGGTCAGCGACAGGTTGTCGGTGACGGCCCACTCGTCCTCGCCGAACAAGGCCCAGGATCGCGTGCTCAGCCCGGAAACGGTATTGCGGGCCGTGGTGGACGCGGCCTCCTTGTCGGTGCCGTACAGGCGCGTGTCGATGTACTGTCCGCCCACCTTCAGCATGTTGTCTGGCAACGGCAGCGTCAACGTCGCGTCCAGCGTGGTGTTGACCAGGCGCGTGTCCGGGTACGACGTGGTGTCCTTGTCTCCGATCGTGTTGCTGGCCTTGCCTTCTTCACGCTGCAACGAGACGTTGGTCGTGCCGAAATCCCAGCGCCCTTCATGGGAGATCGAATAGTGCGTATGCCGGTTCTTCAAGCGATAGTCGCCCGTCTCGGTCGCCGCCAGCGACTTGCCCACCGTGCCATAGCGGTTGTATTCGTCCTGCCCCGCTTCCAGCTGGATATCCTGGTCTTTCGTGGGCGTCAGCGTCAGGCGCGCCGTCAGGCCGCGGTCCCGGATGCCATAGGACCCGTCCACCACGTCGGCTTCGGTGCGCTGATTGGACTTGCCGAACAGCTGCAGCCCCAGCTTCTCTTCCTTGATGGGACCGGCCAGGTAGAAATCCGCCTGCCGGCTGTTGCCCAGTTCGCTATGCTGCTGCAGGGTGGCGCCCAGGTTGATCGAGCCCGTCCAGGCCTGCGGCACCTTGCGCGTGATGATGTTGACCACCCCGCCGATGGCATCGGAGCCGTACAGCGACGACATCGGCCCGCGCACGACTTCGATCCGCTCGATGGCGGCCAGCGGCGGGATCTGGCTGGCCTGCACCATGCCCAGTTCTTCGCGGTTCAGCATTTCACGCGTCCCCTGGCGCTTGCCGTCCACCAGGATCAGCGTGTACTTGCCCGGCATGCCGCGGATGGAAATGTCCTGCTTGTTGGCATTGGCCCCGACGATGCTGACGCCTTCGACATTGCGCAGCGCATCTTGCAGGGTATTGAAGGGCTGCCGGGCCAGTTCCTCGTGCGTCAATACGGTGATGCTGGCGGGCGCGTCGGCAATGGACTGGTCGTAGCCGCTGGCGGTCACCACCACAGGGGCAAGGGATTGCACGGGGCTTGGGGCGGCCTCGCCCGACAGCTCGGCAGCCTGCGCCTGGGCAGCGCCAGCGATCCCGGCGCAGGCCAGGGCCATCATCATCCAGGGCCGGCGGAGGACGAAGACGGCGGGACTTTGGGTCATAATGGTACTGATTCTCATGGTCATTTGGGAAAACGTGCCCATGATTCCACGGAAATCAGGCCGGCATGTTTGCGCAACGCACTAGATGCTTTGCGAGAGGGTTTTTTTGTCGTCGGGCCGTCCCAACCCCCTTCAGGGGCAGCAGGCACGCACCGCGTGCGCGGCTTGGGGGGCATTTTTCTTTTGGAGCAGGGATGGCGGGGCCGCGAAAACGGGCGGATATGGCGGGCGGGATCTCATCCGCCCAATTGCGGGCGGCGGGGACGCATCTGGGCGGATCGCACGACATCGAATCCCGCCACGGCGCGGGGGCCAAGACGCCGCTGGAAGGAAGCTTCCAGATATTGACGATGCGGCCCGGCCTGATGTTGCGGCGTGCGGACGTGCGGGACTGCGGCGATAACGTGGTGCGCTCCACGCTCACGCCCGGCCTGAAACTGATCGTGCTGGAGCAAGGCGACGTCGAACTCGAATTCGGCCATCACCACCTGCACTTGAAAGGGCCGGCGCCGGGTGAAGGCCTGCAGGCACGCCTGCTGATGCTGACCGGGCCGGCCAGCTTCATGCGCCGGGCCGCGCGCAACCACCGCGAACGCTCCATCACGCTGACGGTGGCGCCGCAATGGCTGCAGGACGGCGGCCTGATCTCCGACGGGTCGGCCCCCGGCCCCGTCGACACCTTGGCCATCCAGGCCTTCCTGCAAACCCATCTGGCCCTGCACGCGTGGCCCCTCACCCCGCGCGGCGTCACGCTGGCGCAACGGATCGCGCGCCCTCCGGCCCATGAGGACGGCGTGGACCGGCTGATGCTGGAATCCCGCTGCCTGGCATTGCTGGGCGAAGGGCTCCGTCATGTGGCGCTTGCCGCCGCGGGCGACGCAGCCAGCACGCCCGCCAGCCGCATCGATACGCGCCACGCCAAGCGCCTGCTGGAGTTGCGCGCCCGCATCGATGCCGGCACCCTGACCGGCCCTTGCAGCCTGGCCGACCTGACCGCGCAAACGGGCCTGGGCGTGCGGGCGCTGCAGCAAGGCTTCCAGGCGTTGACCGGATCGTCCGCCGTCGAATACCTGCGGGAACAGCGGCTGAGAGCCGCCCAGCGCGCGCTGCTCGGCCAGGGCATCAGCGTGGCCCAGGCCGCCGCGCTGGCGGGCTATTCCAGCGCGGCGAATTTCGCCACTGCTTTCAAGCGCCTGTTCGGCGTATCGCCCCGCGACGTGCGGATGCATGGGTGATTCCGCCTACCCCCTTCGGGTATAGTCTGGATCTCTTTCGCGCCCTCAGGAATCCTGCGCCACCATGACCAGCGCCCGCGACCTAGTCTATGGGGAACTCCGCCGACGGCTGATGTCCGGCGTGTTCCTGCCTGGCGAGCGGTTGCGCGAAGAGCATATCGCGGCCGAGCTTTCCGTCAGCCGCACGCCGGTGCGCAGCGCGATCGACCGGCTGATCACCGACGGCCTGGTCAAGCGCGAAGGCCACCGTGGCGCGGTGGTGCTGGGTTGGGTGGACCGCGACATCAACGAGGCGTTCGAACTGCGCCTGCTGCTTGAACCCTATGCCGCGCGCAGCGCTGCTGAGCGCGCCACGCCTGAACAGATCGA
Organism: Achromobacter sp.; assembly: GCF_057314935.1. NCBI lineage: Bacteria > Pseudomonadati > Pseudomonadota > Betaproteobacteria > Burkholderiales > Alcaligenaceae > Achromobacter > Achromobacter sp. The sequence continues at coordinate 6,569 of NZ_DBHKZA010000108.1, read as the reverse complement.
CCACCTGGAACAGATCAACCAGCGCATGCTGGACGCCATTCTTTCCGACGACACCGACCGTGTGGCGCGGGTCCAGCACTGCAACAACCTGTTCCACCATGCCCTGCTGGATGCGGCGCAATCCGCGCGGGTGCGGACGATGGTGGAGAACCTACTGGACATGCCGATCATCATCGGCTCGTTCTACTTCTACACCCACGACGACATGCTGCGCAGTGTCGAGCACCATCGCCAGATCATCGCCGCGTTGCGCGCCCGCGATCCGGGATGCGCGGACATCGCCATGCGTTTTCACCTGACCACGACCCACCTGCTTTTCCGCAGCCAGCGCAAGCCGCCGGCCGATGCGGTCGATGCGCCAGCCGCGTGACGCCGGACACGGGTATCAGTCTTTCTCTTTATTCGCTTTCATGTATTCGCCCCAGATCCTTGTCGCCCTTTTCGTCCTGCTGCTGGCTGTCGTCATTCCGCTGGTCACGGTAGCCGTGCACCTGGCGCAGCTCTTGCGCTGGTCATTCAACGCCGACAAGGCGACGCGGGGCGAAAGGCCGCATTTCACCGGGCCGGTGCTGGCGCTGATGTTCAGCGTGCTGGCGGCCAGCGACTTCACGTCCTATGAACCGATGCGCACCATCGCCGAACTGAATCCGGTGCCAATGGCCGCGCGCGCCTACTTCACGGTGGCGATGCTGGTGCTGGCGGTGCTGTCATGGGCATATGGCGGCGCAGTCAAAGACCGGATCCTGCGCCGCCTGGGCATCGCCCGCGGCTGATTGCCAAGGGTTTGATCAGGGCTTCCAGCCCTGCGCCTTCAGCCGCGCATCGATCCACGACGTATCGAGCGTGCCGGCGGCGATCTGTGCCAGCATCTCTTCTTCAACCGCATGCTTGGCCGACGCGGCCTCATACAGCGCGGGCACCTGGTCGTAGGGCAAGGACAGCAGGCCGTCCTCGTCGCCCAGGATCAGGTCGCCCGGTTCGATCGTCATGCCGTCCAGCGCGATGACGCCATTGATCTCGCCCGGGCCGTCCTTGTAGGGTCCACGGTGCGTCACGCCGGCGGCATACACCGGAAACGCGCCGCGGCGGATGGCGCCGGCGTCGCGGATCGCGCCGTTGATCACGATACCGGCCAGGCCGCGCTTTTGCGCGTAGGTCGTCATGATCTCGCCGATGATGGCGTTGGTGAGGTCGCCGCCGGCGTCCACCACTACCACATCGCCCGGCTGCGCCAGTTCCAGCGCCTTGTGCACCAGCAGGTTGTCGCCGGGGCGCGTGCGCACCGTCAGCGCGGGGCCGGCCAGCGGATGGCCGTCATGCATGGGCCGCAAGCGAGCGCCGCCGGCCGTCATGCGCGACATGCAGTCGCTGATGTTGGCCACGGGAACGCGGCGGAACTTCTCGACGAACTCGCTCGCGACCGCGCGCTTGCGCGGGTGAATCTCAAAACCGATCATTGGGGCTCTCCTGGTGCTTCGTCTGTGGATCTCGCAAGATCATTGTTTCGGGATGCCGGCTTCCTGCACGACCTTGCCGAAGATGTCGTGGTCGGCGCGATGGCGCTTGCCCAGATCCGCCGGCGTGCCCGTCATGACGCTGTAGCCCGAGTCTTCAAGCTTCTTCACGACATCCGGCTGCGCCTGGGATTTGTTCAGCGCCTGATTCAGCGTGGCGACCACGTCGTCCGGCGTCTTGCCAGGCGCCATCAGTCCCCACCAGATCGTCTGGTTGATGGTCTTGAAACCGCTTTCCGCGAAGGTCGGCACGTCCGGCAGCGCCGGCGAACGCTCGTCGGCCACCACGGCCAGCGCGCGGACCTTGCCGCCGCGGATCTGCGGCAGCAGGGATGCCACGGAACCGGTGTAGAGGTCGATGCGGCCGCTGGCCAGATCCGGGAACGCCTGCGACCAGCCGCGGTACGGCACGTGCATCAGTTCCATGCCCGCCGCCTTGCGCCACAGGTGGCCGATCAGGTCGCCGCTGCCGCCGATGCCGGGAATGCCCAGCGACACCTGGCCCGGGCGCGCCTTGGCGGCCTTGACCACGTCGTCCAGCGTCTTATAGGGAGACTCCGGCACCACGACGAACACGCTGGGCGACGAGGCCACCAGGCCCACCGGCTTGAAGTCCTTGAAGGTGTCGTAGCTGAGCTTGTTGTACAGCCACGGGTTCAGCACGATGTTGTCCGTCTGCGCCATGACCAGCGTGTGGCCGTCGGGTTTGGCGCGCGCGGTGGCGTCCAGCGCCAGGTTGCCGCCCGCGCCCGGCTTGTTCTCGACCACGATGTTCCAGCCTGTGTCCTGCGCGATGGCCGACCCGATCATGCGGGTCAGGGTGTCGGTTCCGCCGCCCGGGGGAAACGGGGAGATCAGCGTGATGGGCGCCGAGCCCATATCCGCCGCGCTGGCCGCGGCGCATGAGGCCAGCAGCGTCGCTGCCAGCACAGTCTTCAGGGATTTCATTGTCTTCCTCACTGATGTTTGGGAATTGCACGGCCCTCTGAGGGGCCTATTGCCGCGATTCAGGATTGGCGCGCCAGGGGCGTCAGCCATGCCAGGCGGTCCGCCACGGAGTCGGGCACGTTGAACGAACCGGCTTCGCGCGCCGCTTCGATGCCCTTGGCGGTGCGCGCGAAGAGCCGTTCGACGCCGTCCAGCACCAGCGGCTGCAAGCCGGCCTCGACCAATTGCTCGCGTGCTTCGCGCACCTCGGCCAGGCGGCGCGGCGCGTGCAGCACATGCGAACGGACGAAGGAATCGACGAACGTCGTCAACGGCGTCCGGTCCATATCGGACAGGACTTCATAGAGGGAAGCGCGCAAGCCCATGCTTTCGGCGGCGACCAGGCATTCGACGGCCAGGCTTTCCATGCCCTTGGTCAGGATGCTGCGCAACAGCTTCAGACGGACCGCGTCGCCCGCCTGGCCGTCGATCGCCTGCGCGGGCGCCCCGGCGCCCAGCGTGAAGGCCGCGACGGCGGGTGCGCCCGTGCCGGCGCACAGCAGCGGGGTGCGTGCGCCCAGCAGCGCAATGGCGCCCATGATTGCGACATCGGTGAAAGGCACGCCGCGCTGCGCGGCGATGTCGGCCGCGGCGCGCATGTCGGCGGCGCTTGCGGTCGTGAAGTCGGCGTAGGACGCGTCGTCGCGCAAGTGCGGCAGCGCCTGCGTGGCGACTTTCAGCGCCGCATGGCCGAAGACCGCCGACACCACGATGTCGGCTTGCGCCAGCCACGAGCCCGGTTCGCCATGCAACGGGCTGCCGTAGGAGGCCGCGCGCGCCTGCATCTCGGCGTCTTGGCGCAACTCGCAGATGCCGACGATCGAATGCCCGCCGGCCACCCACGCCTTTGCATAGCAGTCACCCACTTCACCACAACCAATCAGTGCAATTTTCATGTTCATAAATACAAAAAAAATACAAACATGGTTATAGCCCGACTGAAAGGCGACTAATCATTAGTGATAACCCGAGTATTTCAGACCTACTCAGAACATAAAAAGTACATTTCAGGAACATTGAGCGCCCGAACCGCCCGGCGCTGCGCCATCTGCCGGGCGGGCGGAGTACGCCTTATTTCACACTGGCGACCGCATCCAGGATCACGCGGGCCACATCGGCGGGGCGCGACTGCTGCGGCACATGGCTGGACGGCAGGGCCGTCACTTTCGCGCCGATCTGCGCGGCCATCGTGCGCTGCAACGCGGGCAGGATCATGCGGTCGTTTTCGGCCACGATGAACCACGACGGCTTCGTCTTCCAGGCCGCGGACGACACCGCCTCTCCGAAAGCCGTCGCCTTGATCGGCCCTTGCGTGGCCGCCATCACGCGCGCCTGCGCGGCGGGCACGTCCTGCGCGAAGTCCCGCGCGATGCCCTGGGGCGGCATGCTCAGCCAGCCATGGCTGTCGGCGGCGATGCTGTCCGTGCCCGGCGCCTTGGGCTCACCCTGGGTCATCGACGCCACCGACTGACCCGCATCCGGCGCAAACGCCGCCACGTAGACCAGGTTGGCGACCTTCTCGTGCTTGCCCGCCTCGGTAATCACCACGCCGCCCCACGAATGGCCGACCAGCACCACTTTGCCGGGTTGATTGTCGATGGCGCGATTGGCCGCGGCCACGTCGCCGGCCAGCGAATCCAGCGGGTTCTGCACCGCCTGGACCTGCACGCCCTTGTCTTGCAGCAAGGCGATCACCTTCGCCCAATCGGAGCCGTCGGCGAAGGCGCCGTGCACGATCACGACGGAAGGCTGGGCCGAAAAAGCCTGCGAAACCGGGCCCGCGAACAAGCCGGCTGCCAGCAATGAGGCTGCGATAATATGGCGTTTCATACTGAATTTCCTTGAGGTTGGGTGCCAAGCGACGGTGTTGCGCTTGCTGGGTTCCAGTGTCGTCAACCGCCCGCCAGGCCGGTATCGGTTGATTAACCGATAAGCCCGCGATAAGCCCGCGATCAACCCCCGGTCAGCCTTGCAACCCGCTCGTCCCTCTCCCCCTCGACCGCCCCGCCCCGATGACCGCCCCCAGTACGATGGAACTCACCGATGCCGTGCTGGCCATGGCCTTTGTCGGCGACCTGAGCATGGGGCGCGCCACCGACCATTCGCGCCGCACGGCGTGCCTGGCCGGCAAGCTTGCCGCGGCCCACGGCGCCGGCGATGCCGCCCAGAACCATGCGCGTGCGGTGGCGCTGCTGCGCTGGTCGGGCTGCACCGCCAACGCCAGCGGCTTTGCCGACCTGCTGGGCGACGATGTCGCCTCGCGCGAGGCCATGATGGCGCAGACGCTGCCGCCGCTGGACCCGCGCACGCAATCGCTGATCGTGCCGCTGGCGCTGATCCATTGCGAAATCTCGGGCGACGTGGCCGTCAACCTGGGCATGCCCGACAACGTGGTGGCAGGCCTGCGCCATGCCTTCGAACGGCATGACGGCAAGGGCATGCCGCAGGGCGTGGCGGGCGACGCCATCCCCGCCGTCGTGTTTTACGTGAATGCGGCAAGCGACCTGGAGATCCTCAGCCGCGCGCATGGCCGCGACAGCGCGATGGACTACCTGCGCACGCAGGCCGGTGCCAAATATCCCGCCGCCGTCGCGGAACTGGCGATCCGCCATGGCCACGCCTGGCTTGACGACATCGACGCCCACCCGCCAACAGGCGCCGAATGGGCGCTGGCTGGTGCCGCGCTCGATGCGCCCGCCGCCGACCTGACGCTACTGGCGGACGTGGCCGAACTCAAGCTGCCCTGGCTGGCAGGCTATTCCCGCCGGGTCGCCCAGCTGGCCGCCCGCTGCGGCGCGCTGCTGGGCATGGGCCAGGCAGCGCAGGCATCGTTGCAGGCGGCCGCGCTGGTGCACGGCATCGGCCGCGCCGCCTTGCCGAACCGCTTGTGGAACACGCCCGGCAAGCTGTCTTCCGACCAGTGGGAACAAGTCCGGTTGATGCCCTATTGGACCGCCCGTGCCGCCCGTCAGATCCAGGGTCTGAGCGAAGCGGCAGAACTGGCTTCATACGCCTACGAACGGCTTGACGGCAGCGGCTACTTCCGAGGCGCGTCCGGGTCGGCGCTAAGCCCTGCGCAACGCGTGTTGTCCACGGCTGTGGCGCTGCAGGCGCTGCTGGAAGACCGCCCCTGGCGGCCCGCCTATTCCTTGCAGGAAGCCGCCCGCATCCTGCGCGAGGAGGCCGACGCCGGCCGCTTCGACGCAGAAGTGGCCGCCGCCGCCATCACCGCCGCCTCCGGCGGCATCCCAGCGGCGCGGCGCGCGACCAGCACGCTGTCGCAACGCGAGCTGGAAGTCCTGCGGCAGATCAGCCTGGGCGCCAGCAACAAGGAGGCCGCCCGGGCCTTGAACATCAGCCCCAGCACGGTGCGCACCCACGTGGAAAGCGTGTTCCGCAAGCTGGAGTGCTCGACCCGCGTCGCCGCTACCCTGAAGGCCCTGACCGCGGGGATCCTGTAAGCCGCCATCCTGTCGCCAATTGCTGGTAGTCTTGGGCCAGCCGCGCGGGGTCCCCGCGCCCGCCTCACTCATTTTGCGAGCCCCCTCATGACCACCCCCATGTACGACGCTTCCGTTCCTGTCATCAAGCAAATGCTGTCCGCGCTGTCGGACGTGCTGAAGAAGGCCGAAGCCCACGCCATCGACAAGAACATCGACCCGTCCGCCTACCTGGGCGCCCGCCTGTTCCCGGACATGTTCCCGCTGTCGCGCCAGGTGCAGATCGCCGCCGATTTCGCCAAGGGCATCGCGTCCCGCCTGGCTGGCGCGGAAGTGCCGTCCTGGCCCGACTGTGAACCCACCTTCGCCGAACTGCAGGCCCTGATCGCCAAGACCCTGGCGCATGTCGGTTCTTTCAAACCGGAACAGTTCGAGCAAAGCGCGTCCCTGGAAATCGTGCTGCGCCCGGGCACGCCGAAAGAGAAGAAGCTGTCAGGCAGCGCCTACCTGCTGCACTACGGCCTGCCGCAGTTCTTCTTCCATGTGACGACGTCCTACGCGATCCTGCGCCACAACGGCATCGAAGTCGGCAAGCGCGACTACATGGGCGCGTATTGATGCCGCATAA
>NZ_DBHKZA010000107.1:0-16360 GCF_057314935.1 Achromobacter sp. | reverse complement strand
CAGCGTGCGCGGCGTGGGGGCGCTTTCTTTTCGCCGGGCCGCCCCAAGACAAAAATAGCCCCCTCGGGGGGCAGCAAGCACGCGTAGCGTGCGCGGCGTGGGGGCCTTTTTTTGTCGCCGGGCCGCCCCAAGACAAAAATGGCCCCCTCGGGGGGCAGCAAGCACGCGTAGCGTGCGCGGCGTGGGGGCGCTTTCTTTTCGCCGGGCCGCCCCAAGACAAAAACAGCCCCCTCGGGGGGCAGCAAGCACGCGCCGCGTGCGCGGCGTGGGGGCTCTTCCTTTCGCAGGGCCCTCAGGCCTGCATCGCCAGGCGTGCCAGCTCCGCTTTGATCCAGCCGGCGATCTCGCGCTGGCGCTGGGCGGGCATGCGGTCGATGATGGCCGTGACGCTGACGGCCAGCAGGGGCGCGCCTTGCGAATCCAGCAGCGCGCAGCCCACGCCCAACGCGCCGCGCACGGCGTGGTTGCCCACCACCGAATAGCCGCGCGCCAGGGTGTTTTCAATCAGCCGGTACATTTCCTGCGGCGTCATGCCGCCATATTCGTCCAGCCGTCCCGAGTTGCGCTCGACGATGCCGCGGGCGATGTCGTCGGGCAGCGCGGCCAGCAGCGCCATGCCGCCCGAGCCCACGCCCAGCGGCTGGCGCTTGCCGGCGTAAGTGGCCAGGATCTGCACCGGGTAGCTGCCGATCTCGCGATGCAGGCTGATGGAGTCGTCTTCCTCGCGCACCACCAGGAAGACGGCATCGCCCGTTCGGTCGGCCAGGCGGCGCAGTACCGGCAGCAACTGGCGCACCCGCGGATCGCGCGAGCGCGTATCCGGGTCCACCGCCAGTTGGGCGCGGTATTTCTTGGTGCCCGTCACCGGCAGCACCAGGCCCGCGTCGAGCAGGGCGGCCAGCAAGCGGTAAATGGTGGGGCGCTGTATGCCCGTCAGGCGGGCGATATCTGTCACGCTGAGGCCGTCGGGCCCTTGGTCGCGCAAGGCGGCCAGAACGGCTAAACCGCGCCGCAACGTGCGTGGGCCTGCGGCCGCGGCATCACTGTCTTGCATGCAAATCTCTGAGAACTTTAGGTTGGTGCGGGACGGTCAAGGGAAAACCATTGTCCGTAGCGTGGACTCTACCTTGATGCAACCCGCGTGTATAGCTCAGAATGCATCATCCAATAATTCAAATCGTCCACTCGATGGACAGTACCTGCACGGAGACATTATGACTACAGGTCAAAAGCCTGGCCTGCGGCGTCTGGCCGCCACCCTTCTGGCTACCGCCGCAAGCGCATTTGCCATGGGTTCCGCCCACGCTGCCTATCCTGACAAGCCTGTCCGTATCGTGGTCGGTTTTTCCGCCGGCGGCACGACGGATGTGATCGCCCGCATCATGGCCAAGGAGCTCACCGAGAGCCTGGGCCAGTCGTTCGTGGTCGAGAACAAGCCGGGCGCCGGCAGCAATATCGCCACCGACCAGGTGCAGCGCGCCACCCCTGACGGCTACACGCTGCTGTTCGTCGCGGTCACCAGCGCCATCAACCAGACGCTGTACAAGAACGTCACGTTCGATCTCACGAAGGACTTCGCGCCGGTGGCACTGGGCGCCAAGGTGCCCAACATCCTGGTCGTGAACCCGCAAGTACCGGTGAAATCGGTGCAAGAGCTGGTCGAATACGCCAAGAAGAACCCCGGCAAGCTGGCGTTCGCCTCGTCGGGCAGCGGGACCTCCATCCACATGGCCGGTGAGCTTTTCAAGATGAAGGCGGGCATCGACGTGCTGCACGTGCCCTACAAGGGCAGCGCCCCGGCCATGACCGACCTGATCGGTGGCCAGGTGCAGTTCATGTTCGACAACATGCCGTCGGCATGGCCGCACGCCCAGTCGGGCAAGCTGCGCGCCCTGGCCGTCACCACCAGCGACCGCTCCAAGAGCGCGCCGGATCTGCCCACGATGAAGGAATCGGGCTTCACCGATTTCGACGTGTCGTCGTGGTTCGGCCTGCTGGCACCGGCCGGCACGCCGCCGGAAGTGATCAACAAGTTGAACGCGGCCATGCAGCAAGCGCTGGACAAGGCGTCGGTGCAAACCAGCTTCGAGAAGCTGGGCGCCGTGGGCGTGAAGACCACGCCGGCCGAATTCGGCCAGTTCATCAAGTCGGAAGTGGATGGCTGGGCCCCTGTGATCAAGGCCTCGGGCGCCACGGTGGACTGATCATCGAAACTCCCTGCGGTCCGCCGCAGGGAGTTTGATGCAGCAGGGACGGGCGATGCCCGTCCCTATTTTTTTGCGCCGCCGTTGCGTTTCGCGGTGGCCAGCATCGCGGTGCAGACGCCGCGCATCATGTCCACTTCGTCGCGGGTCAATGCCGGGCGCGAAAACAGATGGCGCATGCGCGGCATCAGTTTCTTGGGGTGTGCGGGGTCCAGGAACTGGACGCCGATCAGCGCCTCTTCCCAGTGGGCCAGGAATGCCTGCACCGCTTCGCTGGAGGCCGGCTCCGCGCCGCGTGCCGGTTCCTGGGCGGTGGAGGCGGGCAGCAGCGGTGCGCCCTGGTCCACCAGCAACGCGTAACGAAGCTCCCAGGCGGCCAGTTGCAGGGCCTGGGCGACGTTCAGCGAGCTGTACTCGGGGTTGGCGGGGATGTGGCAGATGCGGTGGCACAGGGCGATCTGGGCGTTGGTCAGCCCGGCGCGTTCCGTACCCAGCACGATGGCGGCCACGCCCTCGGCGGTATCCGCCAGATGGGCGCAGGCCAGGTCGGCCGCCTGCCGGATGTCGCACGGCGGGGGGCCGAGGTCGCGGACGCGGGCGGTCAGGGCGAACGCCAGGGTGACCGGGGCCAGGGCGGCTTCCAGCGACGGATAGATGCGGGCGTTTTCCAGCACGTCCAACGCGCCGCTGGCAAGCGCCACGGCCTCGGGCTGGCTTGTTACATCTGGGAATTTAGGCTCGACCAGCACCAGTTCCGAGAAGCCCATTGTCTTGATTGCACGGGCCGCCGAACCGACGTTTCCGGGGTGGCTGGGGTTCACCATAACGAAGCGAACACGTGAAAATGCTTGAGTCATTTAAAATGGCACGTTTGGCTTAGTGCCTTCCTGGTTTTTTGGGTCGATTTCCCCGGTTGGGGCAACGACGGACCCGGGGGGGCGGCAAGTGGCCTACCATCACGCGAACCCACCGCATACGTACGGAATTTTATGCACCCGATGCTCAACATCGCCATCAAGGCGGCCCGGCGTGCCGGCACCATTATCAACCGTGCCAGCATGGATTTGGAACGACTCAGCGTGGCTCGCAAGGGGCCGCGCGATTATGTCACGGAAGTCGATCGCGCCGCCGAGGAGTCCATCGTCGAAACACTGCATGCCGCTTACCCGGACCATGCCGTGCTGGGCGAGGAATTCGGGCTGCAAGGTCCCGACCAGGCAGAATTCCAGTGGATCATCGATCCCCTGGACGGCACGACGAACTTCATCCACGGCCTGCCCAACTACGCCGTGTCGATCGCGCTGACGCAGCGCGGCCAGGTCACGCAAGCGGTCATCTATGACCCTTCGCGCAACGAACTGTTCACGGCCAGCCGTGGCAGCGGCACCTTCCTGAACGATCGCCGCGTGCGCGTCTCGGGCCGCACTCGCTACCACGAGGCGCTGCTGGGCGCCCATTGGCCCAGCGCTGGCGATCCCGAGCAGGGCTCGCAGCGTTTTCGCCAGATGGCCGAAGGCGCGACGGGCGTGCGCCGCCTGGGCGCCACGGTCCTGGACCTGGCTTATGTCGCCTGCGGCCGCCTGGACGGCTTCTGCGGCGTGGGCTTGAAGCCCTGGGACCTGGCTGCTGGCAGCCTGATGGTCCTGGAAGCCGGCGGCCTGATCGCCGACTTCGACGGCGAACAAGGTTGGATGGACAGCGGCAACGTGCTGGCCGCCAGCCCGAAGATCTTCACGCAGATGCTGACGTCGTTGAACCCGCCGTCGGCCGCCTGATCCCGGCACGGATCACGCAGTACGGAAACCGGCCTTCGGGCCGGTTTTTTTTTGAGGCGCGCCACTGCCCATCAGGCATACGGACGAGGCGTGTCACCGGCGTGTCATGGCATTTCCATGTACGATTACCGGTCGTGTAACTTCTGGAGCTCCTGATGGAGTGGCTGCTAGACCCCGCTGCGTGGGTCGGCTTGCTTACCCTGGTCGTCCTTGAGATCGTCCTGGGCATTGATAACCTGATTTTCATCGCCATCCTGGCGGACAAACTGCCCCCTGCGCAACGCGACCGCGCGCGCATCATGGGGTTGAGCCTGGCCCTGATCATGCGGCTTGGCCTTCTGTCCGTCATGTCGTGGCTGGTCACCTTGACCACCCCCCTGTTTTCCGTCGGTCCGCTGTCCCCCTCCGGGCGCGACCTGATCCTGATGGTGGGCGGCCTCTTCCTGCTGTTCAAGGGCACGATGGAATTGCACGAGCGCCTGGAGGGCGGGCAGCATGCCGGCTCGTCCGGGCCGCGCGTGTACGCCAGCTTCTGGGTGATCGTGACGCAGATCGTGGTGCTGGACGCGGTGTTTTCGCTGGACTCCGTGATCACCGCCGTGGGCATGGTGGATCACCTTGCCATCATGATGATCGCCGTCATCATCGCGATCGGCATCATGCTGCTGGCCTCCAAGCCCCTGACGCGCTTCGTCAATGCGCACCCGACCGTGGTGGTCCTGTGCCTGGGCTTTCTCTTGATGATCGGCTTTTCGCTGCTGGCCGAGGCCTTCGGCTTCAAGGTGCCCAAGGGCTACCTGTACGCCGCCATCGGTTTTTCGGTAGCCATCGAAGCGCTTAACCAGGTGGCGCGCCGCAACCTGCTCAAGCTGGACGCCCGCCGCCCGATGCGCGAACGCACCGCCTCGGCCGTGCTGCGCATGCTGGGCAAGCGCCCGCCCGCCAGCGACGAGCCCGACCTGCCCAATGCGGACGGCCCGGCCATGCCGGCCTTCGGCGTCGAAGAGCGCAACATGGTCAGTGGGGTGCTGACCCTGGCCGAACGCTCCATCCGCTCGATCATGACGCCGCGCACGGACGTCTCCTGGATCAACATCGACGATGATCCTGAATTGATCCGCCGCCAACTGACCGAGGCGCCCCACAGCTTTTTCCCCGTCTGCCGCGGTTCGCTGGACGAGGTGCTGGGCATCGCTCGCGCCAAGGACCTGGTGGCCGACCTGATCACGGAAGGCCGGGTGCGCCGCAACCGCCTGCGCGACCCCATCATCGTGCACGAGGCCATCGGCATCCTGCGTCTGATGGACACGCTCAAGCGTTCGCGCGGCCAGCTGGTGCTGGTGGCCGACGAGTTCGGCGCCATTGAAGGCCTGGTCACGCCCATCGACGTCTTCGAGGCGATCGCCGGCGAATTCCCCGACGAGGACGAACTGCCCGACATCGTGGCCGACGGCGACAACACCTGGAAGATCGACGGGGCGGCCGATCTGCACCATGTCGAGCAGGTGCTGGAAACGGAAGGCCTGGTCGACGAGGCCCAGGACTTTTCGACCCTGGCGGGCTATCTGCTGTCGCGCTTCGGGCATCTGCCCAAGCCGGGCGATGCCTGCGAATACGAAATCCATCACCAGCATTTCCGTTTTGAAGTCCTGGAAATGGACGGCCGCCGCATCGCCCTGGTGCGCGTGGAGAAGCGGCCCCAGGAAATGCTTTCCGATGAAGCATCGCTTGCCAACGATTAACCGGAACCCCTACCTATCGTGACTGAAAACGCGCTCTATCTGATCAAGGCATTCATCCTCGGCATCCTGGAAGGCCTGACGGAATTCATCCCCGTATCCAGCACGGGCCACCTCATCCTGGTCGGCGACTGGATCAATTTCCAGTCCGGCGACGGCAAAGTGTTCGAGGTAGTGATCCAGCTGGGCTCCATCCTGGCCGTGATGTGGGTGTTCCGCGCGCGGCTGCTGCAGCTGATCCGGGGCGCCCTGACCGGCGTGCCCAGCGAAGTGGCGTTCGCCCGCAACCTGATCATCGCCTTCCTGCCGGCGGCCGTCATCGGCGCGATCTTCATCAAGACGATCAAGTCGGTGTTCTACCACCCGGGCGTGGTGGTGGTGACCCTGGTGGTGGGCGGCCTGATCATGCTGTACGTCGAGCGCAGGACGCACCACACGCCGGGTGATCAGCCGGGCGCGGCGGACGACACGGCCTCCGATGAACGGGCCTCTGCCTACACGCTGGAACAGATCACCTGGAAGCAGGCGCTGGGCGTGGGCGTGGCGCAGTGCTTCGCCATGATCCCGGGCACCTCGCGTTCGGGCGCCACCATCATCGGCGGCATGATCGCCGGCATCCAGCGCAAGACGGCCACCGAGTTCTCGTTCTTCCTGGCCATGCCCACGATGCTGGGCGCGGCCGTCTTCGACATGTACAAGAACTTCGGCGTGCTGACCCAGCACGACCTGTCCGGCATCGCCGTCGGCTTCATCGCCGCCTTCCTGAGCGCGATGGTGGTGGTGCGCGCCGTGCTGCGCTTCGTGGCCAACCACACTTACCGCGTGTTCGCCTGGTACCGCATCGTGTTCGGCGCGGTGGTGGCAGCCTGGATCTTCACCCGCTGAGCCTTCGGGCCACGGGATAGAAAAAGGGCCTCGCGATTGCGAGGCCCTTTTTGCGTCGTGGGATCGGTTGCGCGCGGCATCCACCCTACGTTTCCAGGTCGTAGAACTCCAGGCCGTCGCGGTCGATGATGAGCCAACCGCCCCGGGCAGGCGACACGTGGTCGCAATCCCAGTCGGGCAGCACCCAGCGTTCGCGCTTCTTGCCCTCCACCTCCAGCACGTGGCGGGCAGGGCGGTGCGTGTGGCCGTGCACCAGCACGCGCACGCCGGTCTCGCGGAAGATGGCGTCGATGGCGGCGCCGTTGACGTCCATGATCTCCATGGATTTCGTCTGGTTGGCCGCCTGGCTTTCGCCACGGGCCTGTTGCGCCATCGCGAGGCGTTCCGGAATGGTCTTGGCCAGGAACTCGGCCTGCCAGCGCGGATCACGGACCATCTTGCGGAACTGCTGGTACGCGGCGTCGTCCGTACAGAATTCGTCGCCGTGAGTCAGCAGCACCTGGCCGAAATCCGTTTCCAGCAAGGCGGGTTCGGGCAGCAGCTTGGCGCCCACGGCGTTGGCCAGTTCTTCCCCGATCAGGAAGTCGCGGTTGCCGCGGCCCAGCCACACCGGGATGCGTCCGGCGGTTTCCCGCAGCGCCGTCAACACCGTGGCAAGCCACGGGGGGGCGGCGCGGATCACGTCGTCGCCGATCCAGGCATCGAAGATGTCGCCCGGCAGCAGCAGGGCGGCAGCGTCTTCTTGCGCGGCTTGCAAAAAGGCCAGGAAGGCCTCCGAGGTGGCCGGCGTGGCCGGCCCCAGGTGCAAGTCGGAAGCCAGCCAGATCGGGCCGGACAGGGCAATCTTATTCAAGAATTTCGGCCTTCTCGATGATCACGTCTTCGTTCGGCACGTTCTGGTGGAAACCCTTGTTGCCGGTCTTCACGCCCTTGATCTTTTCGACCACGTCCGTGCCTTCGGTGATGGTGCCGAAGACCGCGTAGCCCCAGCCGTTCGGCGTGGGCGACGTGAAGTTCAGGAAATCGTTGTTCGACACGTTGATGAAGAACTGCGCGGTCGCCGAGTGCGGGTCGCTGGTGCGGGCCATCGCCAGGGTGTACTTGTCGTTCTTCAGGCCGTTGTTGGCCTCGTTTTCGATCGGGGCATGGGTCTGCTTTTGCTTCATGCCGGGTTCGAAACCGCCGCCTTGGATCATGAAGCCGTCGATCACGCGATGGAACACGGTGCCGTTGTAGAAGCCTTCCTTGACGTAGGTCAGGAAGTTTTCGACGGTCTTGGGCGCCTTGGCGGCATCCAGGGTGATGACCATGTCGCCTTGGTTCGTGACAAGCTTGACGCGGGGATTGGTGCTCATGGCTTTTGTGCCTTCAGAGGTGGAGGTGGAAGAAGTGGCTGCGGGAGCGGCGCCGACTACGGCCGGGGCAAATGCGGCCAGCGCGAACGAGCACGCCGTGACGCGCAGCAGGTGGAAGGGGGAGTAACGGGACATCATTTGCCTTGTTTATCCTTCAGCATGGTTTCGACTTCGCGGGCTTTGTCCTGCATGCCGGGCACGCCGTCGCTGGCGGCCTTCTTGTAGGTCTGCAGGGCCTGCAGCAGTTGCAGGTCGCCCAGATTCGCTCGGGCAGCCGCATAGCCGGGGTCGGCGCGCAATGCCATTTGCAGGGCATCTTGCGCTTTTTCAAGTTCACCGCGGCTGGCATATAGAGCCGCCAGGTTGTTCCAAGGTTCCGGAAGCTCCGGGAAACGCGTGGTCATGTCGGTGTAGATGTCGATGGCCTCGTTCGTGCGGTTCAAGGCGGCCAGGGCGCGCGCGTGCTGGAACATCAGCTGCACGTCGGTGCCACGCTGGTCCTTGATCTCGGCTTCGCGTTTTTCGATCAATGCCAGGGCTTCATCGGTGTCGCCGCGGTTCAGCAGCATTTCGATGCGCCCGGTGACTTGCGAAGGCGAGGGCGCGAGCCGCGTGTCGACACCGGGCTTGGCGGCTTCCAGCAGCTTGGCCAGGCCGTCCCAGCCGCCTTCGGGAGGAATCGGGTCCAGCGTGGTGCGGGTGGCATTGGGGCTGGCACCCCCGCCGCCGGCCATCGACTGGGCAAGGGCGGTTCCAACCGGCGCGCCGGCGACAGCCAGGGCGAGCAGGGCGACACAAAAACGCGGCTTGATAGTCACGTGGGTATCCGTTAAAAGTCGTGGCCGGCTTGCGCTTACGCGCGCGACCGGGCCGCTTGCTATACTTGACGACCGCCATTTTAGCCCCGGTTGAGTTTTTGGCTCGACATTGGGCATAAGACCGGGGTCTGGGACCCAGAGTGCGGGGAAAATGTTGGGTGAATGTCGGGTGAATGTCGGGTAAATGCCAGGCAAATGTCCGGTGAAGCGCCTGGCAAGAGCCGCCCCAGACTCGACGGCCAGGCAAGACCCATCGTCGATGTTCGATGATGATGGAGTTGGCGGCAGGCTGTGAAGGTATTGTCCTTCGCAAGCAACTTTCCGAATCCGCCCCGGAAGCAATTAGACGAATCCTAAAGCGCCATGCTGCAAATCTACAACACGTTATCGCGTACCAAAGAACCGTTCAAACCGGCCCAGGCTGGTCAGGTGCGCATGTACGTGTGTGGCATGACCGTGTATGACTTCTGCCATCTGGGCCATGCCCGCATGCTGGTCTCGTTCGACGTCGTGCAGCGCTGGCTGCGCGCCAGCGGCCTGGCTGTCGATTACGTGCGCAACATCACGGACATCGACGACAAGATCATCCGCCGCGCTGTTGAAACCGGCCGCCGCATCGGCGAAGTCACCGAGTTCTATATCGCCGCCATGCATGCCGACGAGCAAGCGCTGGGCGTCGAGCCGCCGGACCGCGAACCGCGCGCCACCCAGTACGTGGGCGAGATGCTGGACATCATCGGCAAACTGGAGCAGAACGGCCTGGCCTACCAGGCCGACGACGGCGACGTGAACTACGCCGTCCGCGGCTTTTCCGGCTACGGCAAGCTGTCCGGCAAAACGCTGGACGACTTGCGCGCCGGCGAACGCGTGGCGGTGGGTTCGGCCAAGCGCGACCCGCTGGACTTCGTGCTGTGGAAGTCGGCCAAGGCCGAGGAACCCGACGACACCAAGTGGGAGTCGCCCTACGGCCTGGGTCGTCCGGGCTGGCACATCGAGTGCTCGGCCATGAGCAAGTCCCTGCTGGGCCTGCCGCTGGATATCCATGGCGGCGGTCCGGACCTGAAATTCCCGCACCACGAAAACGAGATCGCCCAGACCGAAGGCGCCTTCGGCGGCACGCTGGCCAATATCTGGATGCATTGCGGCCCGCTCATGGTCGATTCGGACAAGATGTCCAAGTCCCTGGGCAATTTCCGCACCATCCGGCAGACCATCGCCCAGGGCGATCCGGCTGCGGACGCGGCCTCCTACCAGGTCAATCCGCGTGAAGCCGAAATGGTGCGCTTCTTCATCGTGCGCAACCACTACCGCAGCCCGCAGAACTACACGCCCGACAACCTCATCGACGCGCAGAACGCGCTGGACCGCCTGTACCAGGCGCTGCAGAACGTGGCGGCCGACGACCAGGGCATCGACTGGAGCGAGCCGCAGGCCCAGGCCTTCAAGGCCGCCATGGACGACGACTTCAACAGTTCGGGCGCCATCGCGGCTCTGTTCGAACTGGCCTCCGAGGCCAACCGCGGCAAGAGCGCGCGTAGCGCCGGCCAGTTGAAGGCGCTGGGCTCGCTGCTGGGCCTCTTGCAACAGGACCCCGCCGCGTACTTCCAGTCGCCCACCCGCTATTCCGCGGCGGCCATCGAGCAAGGGCAGCGCGCCACGCTGGACGCCGACGCCATCCAGTCGTTGATCGACGCGCGCGCGGCCGCCAAGGCGGCCCGCAATTTCGGCGAAGCCGACCGCATCCGCGCCGAATTGCGCGATGCCGGCATTGAACTCGACGACAAGCCGGGTGGCTTGACGCAATGGCGCAGGGCGTGAGCCCAGTGGATACGCCCGATATGTCCACCGCCGATCTCGACATCCCCAAGCCCGAGTATTGGGAGGCCGCCGTCGCCCACCTGATGCGGCGCGACCGCATCCTGAAAAAGGTCATCCCCCAGCATCCCGAGGTCTGGCTGACCTCGCGCGGCACGCCGTTCGTGACGCTGGCGCGGGCGATCATCGGGCAACAGATCTCCACCAAGGCGGCCGACGCCGTCTGGACCAAGTTCATCGATGCCGTGGGCAAGCGTCCCACGCCGGTCGCCGTGCTGCGCGTAGGCGTGGACGGGCTGCGCAAGGCGGGCCTGTCCCAGCGCAAGGCCGAATACGTGCTGGACCTGGCCGTGCATTTCGGCGAACGCCGCGTCCACCCTGAAAAGTGGGCGGCCATGGACGACGAGGCCGTTATTTCTGAATTGGTCGCCATCCGGGGCATCGGGCGCTGGACGGCGGAGATGTTTTTGATTTTCAATCTACAGCGGCCTGACGTCCTGCCGCTGGATGATCCCGGGTTGCTCAAGGCAATCTCGCTACACTATTTCAGTGGCGAGCCTGTCTCGCGCTTCGAGGCTCGCGAAGTCTCGCTGGCGTGGCAGCCCTGGCGTACCGTGGCAACCTGGTACTTATGGCGCAGTCTGGAACCGACACCGGTTCAATACTGATGCACACCAGGCAGCCCATCTACGGAACCACACTACATGCGCAATACATTTCTGGAATTTGAACAGCCGCTGGCCGAACTTGAAAACAAGATCGAGCAGCTGCGCTACGTGCAGGCCGATTCTGCGGTAGACATCTCCGACGAGATCGGACGTCTGCAGCAGAAGAGCCAGACCTTGGCCAAGGAAATCTACGCCAAGCTCACGCCGTGGCAGACGGCCCTTGTCGCCCGCCACCCCCAGCGCCCCTATACGCTGGACTACGTGCGCGAAATGTTCACCGACTTCCATGAACTGCACGGCGACCGCATGTACGCCGACGACCAGTCCATCATCGGCGGCCTCGCGCGCTTCAACGGCACTCCCTGCATGGTGATCGGCCATCAGAAAGGCCGCGACACCAAGGAACGCGCCGCCCGCAATTTCGGCATGCCGCGTCCTGAAGGCTATCGCAAGGCCCTGCGCCTGATGCGCCTGGCTGAAAAATTCGGCATCCCCGTGTTCACCTTCGTGGACACCCCGGGCGCCTATCCGGGCATCGGCGCCGAAGAGCGCGGCCAGTCCGAAGCCATCGGCCACAACCTGTACGCCATGGCCGAACTCAAGGTCCCCGTGATCTGCACGATCATCGGCGAAGGCGGTTCGGGCGGCGCGCTGGCGATCGCGGTGGGCAACGCCGTGCTGATGCTGCAGTACGCGACCTACGCCGTGATTTCGCCCGAAGGCTGCGCCTCCATCCTGTGGCGCAGCGCCGACAAGGCGCCTGAGGCCGCCGAAGCGCTGGCCATCATCGCCCCGCGCCTGAAGGATCTGGGCCTGGTGGACCGCGTGGTCAATGAACCCGTGGGCGGCGCGCACCGCGACCCCCGCGTCATGGCGCGCCTGCTGCGCCGCGCCCTGGGCGACGCCCTGCGGCAGCTGCAGGGCATGACGCCCGAACAGCTTGTGGAACAGCGCGTCCAGCGCCTGCTGTCCTACGGCGCCTACCAGGAAGTGCGCGCGTAAGGCGGGCAGGGGCGCCGGCAAGCTAGCCGGCGCCGCGACCGCGCTACCCGCGCCATCCTCATGAACGTCCGGCCAACGCCCGACACGCCCGTACCGGCCGAGTCGGGCGTTGTGCATTCCACCGCCCCTTTACCCCCCGTTTCCCAGGAATTGGCCGCTGCGCTGCGCCAGGCCTTGCTGGCCTTGCCCGAGCGTCCCGCGCGCATGGCGGTCGCGGTCAGTGGGGGCGCGGATTCGGCCATGCTTGCCGTGCATGCGGCGGCCGTGGCCCGCGAGTTGCGCATCGGCCTGTCCTTGTTCCATGTGCATCACGGCTTGCAGGCCGCCGCCGATGCGTGGGGGCGGCAGGTGCATGCGCTGGGCAGTTTGCTGGGCGTGCCCGTGGCCGAGGCGCGTGTGCAGGTAGAGCAAGCCGCCGGCAAGGGTATCGAAGCGGCGGCGCGCGACGCGCGCTACGCGGCGCTGGCCCGATTGGCCAACGCGCACGGAACCCGCCATGTGCTGCTGGCGCATCATCGCAACGACCAGGCTGAAACCGTGTTGCTGCGCCTGTTGCGCGGCACCGGGCTGGCAGGCATGGCGGCCATGTCGCCGGCCACGCAGCGCGACGGCGTCTGGTACCTGCGTCCGTGGCTGGGCCAGGACCGCGCCACGATTCTGCAGGCCGCGGCGTCGGTCGAGGCCGCTTGTGGTTGGCGGCCGGTGCAAGATCCGACCAATTCCGATCCCCGCTATACGCGCGCCGCGGTGCGCGAGCTGCTGGCGCCGGTGCTGGACGGCCGCTGGCCCGGGTGGCGGGGCATCGTTGCCCGGCATGCGGCGCACATGGCCGAAGCGGCCGAAATCCTGGACGAGGTCGCCCGCGAGGACTTTGCGCGGCTGGACCCCAGCCCGGACGGCGCCAGTTTTTCGCTGCTGGCGTGGCGCGGATTGTCGGCGGCGCGCCAGGCGCAGGTGCTACGCCACTGGCTGGCGCAGAACGGCGCCCGCATGCCCACCGACGCGCGCCTGCGCGACCTGCTGCGACAACTGCGGGAATTACATAGCCTGGGCCATGACCGCCAATTGCGGGTCGAGCAGGCGGGGCATGTCGTCCGATGCCATCGGGGACGGGTCTGGGTCGAGCCCAGAGGATAAAAACGGCTGCTTTGGAAAGAATCCGCAGAAAAATAGCCGCGTAATGAACATAAATTTCCTCAAACTGAGCAAATTTTTACCGCCGCGCTAGAATATATGGTTTTGCCCGCCACCACTTTGCGGCGGGTTCCCAGCCAGAGTACGAGATGTCCCTGATCGTTCACAAATATGGCGGTACTTCGATGGGCTCGGTCGAGCGCATCAGAAACGTGGCGCGTCGCGTCGCGAAGTGGCACGCCGCAGGCCACCAGGTTGTTGTTGTGCCGTCGGCAATGGCGGGCGAAACGAATCGCCTGCTTGGCCTGGCACGCGAAATCGCGCCCCAGCCCGACGGCCGCGAGCTCGATATGATCGCCGCCACTGGCGAGCAGGCCAGCAGCGGCTTGCTGGCGATCGCCCTGCAGGCCGAAGGCGTGCCGGCGCGCAGCTATGCCGGTTGGCAAGTGCCCGTGCGCACGGATTCGTCCTTTACGAAAGCGCGCATCAGCTCCATCGACGACGCGCGCATCCGCGCCGACCTCGACGCTGGCCGCGTGGTCATCGTGACGGGCTTCCAGGGCATCGACCCGGAAGGCCACATCACGACGCTGGGCCGTGGCGGTTCGGACACCTCGGCCGTGGCCGTGGCAGCGGCCATCAAGGCCGACGAATGCCTGATCTACACCGACGTGGACGGCGTCTACACGACCGATCCGCGCGTGGTGCCCGAAGCGCGCCGCATGGCCGTCGTTTCCTTCGAGGAAATGCTGGAAATGGCGTCGCTGGGTTCCAAGGTCCTCCAGATCCGCTCGGTTGAATTCGCCGGCAAATACCGTGTACCGGTCCGGGTCCTGTCCTCGCTGACCGACCCGCTCATTCCGCTCGACGAAGAAATGGTCTCGGGCACGCTGATTACTTTTGAGGAAGACGAAAAAATGGAAGCCGCCGTTGTCTCCGGCATCGCCTTCAGCCGCGACGAAGCCAAAATCACCTTGCTGGCCGTGCCCGACAAACCGGGCATCGCTTTCTCCATCCTGGGTCCGGTCGCCGCCGCCAACATCGACGTCGACATGATCGTGCAGAACCAGTCCGTGGCTGGCACGACCGACTTCTCGTTCACCGTGAACCGCAACGAGTTCGCGCGTGCCGTGGACCTGCTCAAGCGCGAAGTGATCCCGGCCGTTGGCGCGGGCGAACTGTCCACCGACGAGAAGGTCGCCAAGGTCTCGATCGTGGGCATCGGCATGCGCTCGCACGTGGGCGTGGCCAGCTTGATGTTCCAGACGCTTTCGCAAGAAGGCATCAACATCCAGATGATCAGCACCAGCGAAATCAAGACGTCCGTCATCATCGACGACAAGTACATGGAATTGGGCGTGCGCGCGCTGCACAAGGCCTTCGGCCTGGACCAGACGCCGGGCGCCAAGGAATAAGGACAACGGTTCCGGCACGTTTTTTTTGATCGAAGACCCGCTTCGCGGGAAAACCTCCAAAAATTCGTGCTAGAATCTCGTTCTCTTTTCGGAGACGTGCCCGAGAGGCTGAAGGGGCTCCCCTGCTAAGGGAGTATGTGGCTAAAAACTGCATCGTGGGTTCGAATCCCACCGTCTCCGCCAGATAAGCTTCAGTACTGGCTTCTGGTCAGTGCTGAAGATAAAAACCCCGCAATCGCGAAAGTGATTGCGGGGTTTTTTCATGGGCGCGAGCTGGCCGCCGCGGGTACGAGAGTGCGCTCGATATCTGCATGGGGAAATCGCAGTCTCGCGCCAATTGCCCGCCAGGCGGATCCAACCGAAGGGACACCATGAGATACATCGTCGTTGCACGCCATCGAAGCGAATACCCCAAGCCTATCCACTTCGCCAAGGGCAGTCTAATCACCATCGGTGAAAAGTACGAGGGTCCGGAGGGCTGGAACAACTGGTATCTCTGCCGCACGTCGGATTCGCAGGAAGGCTGGGTGCCGGGGCAGATCATTGAACACCTCGAACCTGGTCGTGGCAAGGCGTTGGAAGACTACACCGCCTTGGAATTGGACGTGGATGCGGGTGACGCGTTGATTGGCTCCCGGACGCTGAACGGCTGGGCGTGGTGCGATCGCCCGTCAGATGCCGGCAGGGGCTGGGTCCCTCTGAAGAACCTCCGGGAAACCGGCAACGATTGATGCGTGATCAGGGAGTCAGACTGCAATTTGCTACCCAGGTCCAAGATCTGAGAAATTGCAGTTAGATTCCGGCCCTACGTCGTGCATACGGGCGAATAGACGTTTATGTCCAGGCAGTTCAAATTGAATTCAGGGCGGGCAATGCGGATCATCAGCGCCGACAGACCATGAATCCAATTACTAGCATTCCGACGAGCGTCCCTCCGATATAAATGGATGCCCGTTCTCCACGTTCGCAGCCGTGAAAATACAAAATGCTGACGGCGGTCGCAATGAGCACGATTAGCATTACTAAAACTAAAGGTCGCCAGTCATTTCGCAGAGTTTTGCACAGCCCTTTGCAGGCAGATCTGACTTTGCTCATGTGTCATCCGCGAAAAGCGCGACCGGGGATTTAATTCTGCCCAATATTCCACGATCGGAATAGTCTTTTCCGGCATGTGGCTAATGGCGCTACTCCCTTGTTTAATGCCAATGCAATGCTCTGCTTACGCTGGTTTTTGTGCGTATGGCGGTCCTGTCTATCGCTCTTCGCCGCGCTTGCATACGGGCTTTCCCGTAAGCGCTTCATTCAAGCCCGGCTCGCCCTGGAGGTATTTCAGCCGCTCAGCGACGCGGTTTAGGACGTCTTGCCGATGGCGCAGGGTGCTGGCCGTTCTGAGTCCGGCGGGTTGTTCAGTCGCATAAACCTGTTCATGTAAGCGGTTACCTTTGCGAGTATGTGGATTTTTATTGAATATATTGTTTTTAATATTCGAGGTCTTATGTCTCCGCCAGATAAGGTTCAGTACTGGCTTCTGGCCAATGCCGAAGAAAAAA
>NZ_DBHKZA010000106.1:0-16621 GCF_057314935.1 Achromobacter sp. | reverse complement strand
CGAGCAAGGCCGCAGCGCCACCGTGATGATCGCCCAGGGCACGCCGCCCACCCGCGGCACGCCGACCCGCTTTGAAAGTCTGCTGGACCGCTTGAAGCCGCGCGCCCAGGAAATCGACGAACTGGCCCAGGTGGACTACCGCGACCTGGGCAGCCTGTTGCTGGTGTCGCCCGGGACGCCGCTGATGCGCCGCGTCCCGCCGCTGCCCGGCGTGGACGGCACCAACGTGCTGGGTGAACCCGTGCTGCCGGACGAAATGCCCGATACGCCGTTCTCCAAGGACATCTCGGGCGTGGAAGTCGACCCGGAAGATCCGCTGCTGCTGCGCGCCACCATCGCCGGCACGCCCAAGCTGATCAGCCAGGGCGTACAAGTCAATCCGATGGTGGAAGTCGACGCCGTCAACCTGTCCACGGGCAACATCACCTTTGAAGGGTCGCTGCAAGTGCGCGGCGACATCGCCGCCACCATGGAAGTCCGCGTGACGGGTGACGTGGTCGTCAACGGCACCATCGAGGCCGCGCTGGTGGAAGCCGGCGGCAACGTGACCGTCAAGGGCGGGATCATCGGCATGGCCGAGGCCCTGCAGGACGCCGCGGCCACCGCCCGCACCGCCCACATCGTCTGTGGCGGCGCGCTGAAAGCGAAGTTCATCGAAAACGCGATCATCAGCGCCGGGCAGGACGTGGAAGTGGAACGCGAGATCCGGCAGAGCAGCATCGCCGCCGGCGGCAGCGTGCTGGTCGGCCCGCCGAACACGCAGCAAAGCGCCATCACCGGCGGCCAGACCCGCGCCTTGAATGCCGTGCGCGCGGGCACCATCGGCTCGCCGTCGGGCATCCCCACGATGGTGCAGGCCGGCCTGGACCCGCACGCGGACATCAAGCGCTCGGCGCTGACGCGCAAGCGCCTGAAAATGAACGAGGAAAAGGCCAAGCTGGAACAGCTGCTGATGTTCCTGAAGGCCAACCCGCAGCGCGCCCCGGGCGACGTCGTCGAGCGTGCCCGCAATACCCATGGCAAGCTCAGCGGCGAACTGCTGGCGCTGGACGCGGAAGAAGCGCAACTGGTCCGCGACCTGCTGCCGCTGCATACCGCCGTCATCACGGCGACGCGCCGCTTTTGCAGCGGCGCGAAGATCCAGTTGGGCAACAAGATGCAGGAGTTCCTGGAGGACCAGGTCGGCGGCAAAGCCGGGCTGGAAGAAGGCGAAATCGTCATCCGCTGACGCGGGCGCCGCCCGCGCCGGTCAAGGCCGCTGCGCAGGCGCGTTCCTGGCGCGAGCCCGGCGCGCCCCGGACAGGATCAGGGCGCCAGATCCTTGAACCAGACCCGCGGCGAAATGCCGCGGTCAGGTCCCAGAATGGAGAACCCGCCGTCCACCGGGATATCCACACCCGTCATCCAGGACGCGGCATCCGAACACGCGAAGCAGACGGCGGCGGCGATTTCGCTGCCCGAGCCCACGCGGCCCAGCGGATGGAAGTGCGCCCCCACCGCGTCGGCCGCCTCCCGCGAACCTCCCGACAGCTGTTCCACCGACGGCGACCACGTCCAGGCCGGCGACACCGCCAGCACGCGCACGCCAGCCGGCGCCAGTTCCACCGCGAAATTCTTGGTGATCTGCAGCAGCGCGGCCTTGGACGCGGGATACAGCGCGCGCCCGGCCGCGCCGAACTTGCCGCCCGTGCTGCCCAGGTTCACCACCACGCCGCCGCGCGGCAGGTGCGGCGCGGCGAATTGCGTGAACATCGCGGCCGACACCAGGTTCGTGTCCAGCGTGCTGTGCCATTCCTCGCGCGAGGACGCCAGCCCGCGGTCCGCGTACTGGCAAGCGTTGTTGACCAGGATGTCCAGCCGGCCGAAACGCGCCAGCGAGGCGTCGATCGCGCGCTGGATCTGGCTGTCTTGCCCGATGTCGGTCGCGCAGAACAGGGCGCGTCCGTCCAGCTCGCGGGCAAGCGCCTCGCCCGCCTGGGCGTTGCGCCCGACCAGCACCACGTTGACGCCGGCCGCGGCCAGGCCGCGCGCGATGTCGGCGCCCAAACCCTGCGTGCTGCCGGTGACGATGGCGGTCTTGCCGGCCAAGCCGGGAAAGCCTGAAAAATCCATGGATAGTCCTTGATCAGTGCGGCGCGGCGGCCCAGCGCACAGCATCGGCCACCGAGCCCGTTTGCGCAATCAACCGCATGCTGGCAAGCGACGCCTGGTGCACGGCTTCGTCGGCCGAGGCGCACGCGTCTTCGGCCACCATCACGTCAAAGCCGATGTCGGCGGCGTGGCGCACGGTGCCCTCCACCACGGAATGCGTCGCCACGCCGGCCACCACCAGCCGGCGCGCGCCGATGACCCGCAGGGTCTCTTCCAGCGGCGTGCCGTAGAACGCGCTGATGCGGGTGTGCTTCACGATGAACTCGCGCGGGCTGCCGGCCAACGGCTGCAGCCCATCGTAGAAGGCGCTGCCCCACTGCCCTTCGGGCACCGCGCCGATCGTCGCCACGTTGCGGAAGATCGCGCAGTTGGGCAGCAGGTCGGCGTAGTCGGGCCGGAAGGCGATGCGCACGTGCACGATGGGCAGCGCACGCGCCCGCGCGCCGGCCAGCAAGGCGGCGGCGCGGTCCAGCAGGCGCTGGCGCGCCCCGCTGTCGGCGTCCAGCCCGACGCGGATCTTGCCATCGGGATGCAGCACGTCGTTCTGATAGTGCAGCGCCAGCACCGCGGTGTCCGCCGTCATCAAACGAACACCTCGAACACGTCGTGCGCGTCGTCGCAGTTCACGAGATCCACGCGTTTCATGCGGATGCGCCAGCCGTCGCCCTCGGCGGCCAGCTTGTGGGTATAGCGGCCGGCCAGTTGGCGCGGCTGGCGCTTGCGCCATTCCGTCATCTGGAAGGCGGAGTGCACCACCAGGTTGCCGCCTGCATCCACGCCTTCGACCTGCACGCCGCCCACCAGCCGCACGCTACGCGTGGGCGGCTGCTGCGACCAGTTGCGGGGATGCTCCAGGCGCCGGATACGCACATCACGCAGCATGCGGTCTTCCCAGAACAGCGAAATGTGGTCGTACGGGCTTTGCTGGCCCGGCACCCGCGGCATCCAGTACATGCCGTCCGGCGTCCACAGCGACTGCCAGTCGTCGTAGCGCCGTTCGTCCAGCAGCCGCGCCTCGCGGTACAGGAACTGGGCGATGCGGTGATAGGCGTCCGCCGGCACGTCCGCCGGCGACAAACCGGCGGTTCCAACGTCGAAATCCAGGTCTAGCAGCATGCGCCTTCTCCCGTGGCGGGCGCGTTCGACGCCGCGCCGGCTTCCATATAGGTTTTCCACGCGCGGAACTGGTTGCGCATGGGCAATTCGCTGGTGCCGTTGACCGACACCAGGCCGTCGGCGTCGCTGCGGTCGCTGCCGTGGTAGCGGTGCATGCTGACCCATTCGCCGCCGCGCGTGGCGTTGCCTTCCTGGCAGCGGTTATAGAGTTCGATATCGTCCGGCATCACGTTGGACGACGGCGAGTTGATGACGTTGGCGTACAGCATGGCGCGCTTGAACACGCCGTCCGGCGCCCCCTTGCAGCGGAACGTCTGGATCTCGATCAGCGTGCGGTCCACGGCGATCGGACGGATCACGCGGAACTGCTGGAACACGGTATGGGGCGAGCCGCTGCCATAGATGACTGTGTTGTGGCGGTTCATGCCCAGGATCTCGCGGGCGCGTTCCTCGCCGTAGGCGGCCGTCAGCGTCTCGAAGTGCGCGCGCGACACGGGATCGCGTTCGGCCGCGCCAGGGTTGAAGATGCCTTCCATGTAACCGTGGCCATTGTCGTAGGCGCGCAGCTCCAGCTTCTCCCAGAACTCATAGGGTTCGCCGTTGCCGTCCATGATGTGCAGCTCAAGCGGCATTTCGCCTATTTCCTTGGCCTCGTCACGGGCCGCGGCATAGGACGATTCATGCGTCACGCGGGCATGCATGGTGTCGTGCAGGTTCTCGTAGAACACCTTCCAGTTCGACCGCTGCATCACCCGGAAAACGCCGCCCGCGACTTCGACTTCGCCGACTGGCGAGCGGTCGCACAGATTGTCGATGGAAGAGCGCACGCCGCCCAGGAAGTCCGTCAGCGCCGGGCCGTCCTTCGCCTGACTGGCGAACACGAAACCGCGATAGCTTTCCACGCGCGCCAGGCGGCGCATCGAAAACGTGGGGTCGGTGGGATCGTAAGCCGTACCCTCCAGGCCCTGCTTGAGCGGCACGCCCAGATGGCTGCCGTCCAGCTTGAAGGTCCAGGCGTGATACGGGCAGCGGAAGAACTTGCCCACGCAGCCTTCGCCGTCGGCCACCACCTTCGCGCCCTTGTGCGGGCAGCGGTTGTACAGCACGTGCACGTTGCCGTCGGAGGCGCGCACCATCAGCACGTCCTGGTCGCCCAGGCGGGTGGTGTGATAGTCGCCCGTCTTGGGCACCTGGCTTTCGTGGCCCACGTAAATCCAGGCGCGGCCGTAGATCCGCTGCATCTCCAGGTCGAAGATGGCCGGGTCGGTGTAGACGCCGCGGTGCACGCTATCGCCGCGCACCATCGCGGCCAGTTGTTCTTGCGAGTAAGACATGTCGGCCTCCTACTTGTTCGCGCTGTCTTTCCACCGCGCCATCAGCGTGTTGGACGGCAAGGTCTCGTCCAGCAGCTTGGCGGCGGTTTCACGGCCCGCCACGGGCAGCCCCTTGGGGTCCAGCAGGCCTACCTGCACCAGCACGCTGGCCTGGTCCCAATAGATGTGCTCGTGATAGAGCTTGTCGCCCCGGAACTTCACGATGGCGATCAGCGGGATTTCCACCGGCCGGCCCGTCGGCGCCACGCCGGGCAGCAACCAGTCGATCTCGGTGGTGTGCGTGAAGCAGAACAGCAGCTCGTCCACGATCTGGGTCGCACCCACGGTGCGCGACAAGGGGATCAGCCGCGTGTCGGGCGGGTTGCTGTTGACGAAATGGTGCTGGTAGAAGCGCGACAGCTCCTTGTGGCCCACGCCGCCCGTCATCGTCGGGATATGGTTCACGTAGGGTTCGGCCACCATCGTGGCCATGGTGGCGGCCACGTCGCGCGTACCGAATTCATATTCGCAGTGCTTGTCCCATAAGGCCGAATAGTCGAATTCCGGGCCGATGGCGCGCTGCAAGGCCGCCATGCTGCGCTGGTGCGCCATCAGGGCGGACGGCTTGTCGTAGTGGTCGCCGCCGGTGCGCGCGAATGCGTGGTCCATGCCCGGATACACGTAGAGCTCCACGCCCGGCTTGCCGCCCAGCGCCGCAAGGATGCGCTGGCGCGCCTCGGGCGGACAGAAGCCGTCCTGCTCGGCGATGTGCAGCACCAGGCGGCCGCGCAAGTTGGTCGCTTCTTCCAGGCTGTTTTCGATGCCCACGCCGTAATAGCCCACGGCCACGTCCACATCGGTGCGGCAGGCAGCCAGATAGGCCAGCTTGCCGCCCAGGCAATAGCCCAGCACGCCCACCCCGCCCTGCTGTTCGGGCAACGCGCGAAGCGCGGCGATCGTGGACACGATGTCTTTCAGGCCGAGCTCCACGTCGAAGCCCTGATAGAGCTCGAACGCGCGCGGCATGTCGGCAGGGCCATCGGTCAGCTGGATGCCGGGCTGCTGCCGCCAGAACAGGTCGGGCACCAGCACCACGTAGCCCTCTTCGGCCAGCAGCTGCGCCGCACGGCGCATGAAGTCGTTGACGCCGAAGATTTCCTGGCACAGCACCAGGCCGGGGCCATGGCCCGCGGCCGGCACGGCCAGGTAGGCACCAAAGGACTTGCCATCGTGCGAGGGGATCGTGATCTCGCGCGTCGTCATGTTCTGGGTCATGCGGTTCTCCTGAAATGCGTGATGCGTATTGCGTGAGGCACGCCGCCTTACTTCATCTGGCACGCGGCGGCGAACGGGTCCTGGTACTGCGTCAGCACCGTGCCCGACAGCTTGTTGGCCAGCTTGCCATCCGCGCCCGCCTCGACGACGCGCAGGTAGTAGTTCTGGACCGGATACTGGTTGCGGTTGAACTTGAAGTCACCCCGCACCGACTTGAAGTCCGCACGCCGCAGCGCCGGGCGCAACGCGTCCGCCTCCAGCTTGCCGCCCGTCTGGCGCACGGCGCTATCGAGCAGCATGGCCGCGTCGTAGCCTTGCGAGGCGTAGAGGGTCGGGCTGCGGTTGTAGGCCTTCTTGAAGTCTTCGACGAACTTGCGGTTGGCCGGGTTGTCCAGGTCTGCCGCCCACTGCGACGTGTTGCGCAAGCCCTGGATGGGCGCGCCCACCGCCGCGATCGTGTCCTCGTCGCCCGAGAAGCCGGGCGCCAGCAGCGCGATGTCTTTCGACAGGCCCGCGCCATTGAACTGCTTGATGAAATTCACACCCATGCCGCCGGGCAGGAAGAAGAACACCGCATCCGGCTTGCTGGCCCGCAGCCGGGTGATCTCGACCCCGTAGTCCAATTGGCCGAGTTGGGTGTAGATCTCTTCGGACAGGCCGCCCTTGTACAGGCGCTTGAACCCGTTGAGCGATTCGCGGCCGCCCGGATAGTCCGGCGCGATCAGCGCCACGCTCTTGTAGCCCTGGTCGGCAGCGTACTTGCCCATCGCAGCCGGAATGTCTTCGTTTTGCCAGGCCACCGCGAAGAAATTCGGATTACAGCCCGCGCCGGCATAGTTTTCCGGCCCAGTATTGGTGCTGAGATAGATCGTGCCCGACTGCAAAATGGCCGGCATCACCGGCAGCAGCACGTTCGAGAACACGATCCCCGTCATGATGTCCACGCGATCGCGCT
The DNA here is from genome assembly GCF_057314935.1 of Achromobacter sp. Classification (NCBI taxonomy): domain Bacteria; kingdom Pseudomonadati; phylum Pseudomonadota; class Betaproteobacteria; order Burkholderiales; family Alcaligenaceae; genus Achromobacter; species Achromobacter sp. Next base: position 9,811 of record NZ_DBHKZA010000106.1, on the reverse strand, counting down.
TGAGCAGCCGCTCCACCGCCTGACGGCCCGTGTCCGCCTTTTGCTGATCATCGGCCACCACCACTTCCGCCGGCAGGCCGCCCAGCTTGCCGCCGGTATGCTGCAGCGCCAGATTGAAGCCGTCGCGGATCTCGTTGCCCAACGCCGAGCCCGGCCCGGACAGCGTCGTCAGCAAGCCCACCTTGACCTTGTCGGCCGCCGAGGCCCCCGCTGCGGCCGCCATGCAGACCAGCGCCGCCAGCGCACGCCGGCTCCAGAGATTTCGATTCATGAGCCACCCCGTTTGCACCGCCAGCCCCGCTGGCGGAAAGCTGACAGATCCCGTCTGCCGTCGGTTCACGCATGCTGCCGATCCACGTCGCCACCTAGCGTATGCCGCCGGGCGGCTGCGCTCTATCCGAATATGGTCGGTTTTATCCGGGATTCACTTAATTCCCAACCCGGGGCGATTAAATTACTCTGGCCGCAGATACGGGAGCGTTCCCGTCCCGGAGGCATCCATGCACGGCTGGTCCCGACTCACGCTTGCGCCCTTGCTCAAACGGCGCGTGTTCAGTTCCACCCACCAGGACGAGACGCGCACGCGCGTGTCCGAAGCGCTGAAGGAACATCGCCTGACGTGGAAAGGCGGCCGCGTGGACGCCGAACTGAACCGGGGCCGTTTCGGCTCGCTGACGGTCTGTACGTTGCGCTACGGCGCCGAAGTCCACATCGAACCCGACCGCCTGCAGGATTTCATGCTGGTGCAGGTGCCGCTGCGCGGCCGCGCCTGTATCGAATGCGGCGACGAGCGCGTCAACGCCAACCCCGATTGCGCCGCCGTCATCGCCCCCAACCGCCCGCTGCGGCTGCACTGGGAAGCGGGCTGCGAACAGCTGCTGCTGAAGATTCCCCGCGGCAAACTGGAAGCCATCGGCCAACGCGCCTTCGGCGACGCCGCCTCCCGCCCGCTGGACTTCAGCCCCGCGCTGCGCCTGGACACTCCCATCGGCGCGGTCTGGCGCAGCATGATGACCGGCCTGATCCACCTGTTGCCCACCCTGGACGACGGCGCCCTGCGCCCGCCCGCCGCGTGGCTGGAGCACATGGAAGACAGCCTGATCCTGCACCTGCTCTACAACCAGCCCAACACCTGGCAGACCCCGTCCGGCCAAACCCCGTCCGTCCCGCGCCGCCTGACGCTGGCCGAGACCTACATGCGCGACCACCTCTCAGCCCCGCTCACCCTGACCGACATCGCCCGCCACGCCGGCGCCAGCGCCACCGCCTTGACCCGCCTGTTCCAGGAACACCGCGACACCACCCCCATGAACGCGCTGCGCGCCTTGCGGCTGGACACGGCAAGGCAAAAACTGAAGACGAACGCCACCGCCAGCGTGACCGAAGTCGCGCTGGGCGTCGGATTCGGACATCTGGGAAGGTTTTCCGAGTATTACCGCGAACGGTTCGGCGAACTGCCGAGAGAGACACGACGCGGGTGATGCGCAGCGAAGCCAGCAACGCCACGACGCAAGACGATGCGTAAGCGCCACGAGGCCGCCCGCGCGGCCGGCATGGCGCGGGCCCCGCAAGATCTTCCACCACACCCCGACGTTGAAGGGAACCCCAAGCACGCCGATCTCCCCGGCTGCCGTGAGGCTGCTACAGGCGCAGTCCGACGCGTCGGTGGCCTGGGGTGCGAGGGGAGTCGATAAGCCCGACGGAATCCGAAGGCAGCCGCCATAGGCGGCAACGAGGATGAGGAAGGGGCAGTCCGGAGCGAAGGCTCCGGACCGCAATCGTTGACCCGAGTCGCCCCAGGCCACCGACGCGACGGACGTCAAAAGAACCCTAAAACACCCTGCAAAGAATCAAACTCCCGGCACCACAGCCGTCACTTCAATCTCCACCTTAGCCCGATCCTCAACCAGATCCGCCACTTCCACCGCCGTCATCGCCGGAAAATGCCGCCCGATGAATTCCCGGTAGTGCTTGCCGATCGCCGGATACGCCGCCACGTACGCGTCCTTATCCGTGACGTACCACGTCATCCGGACAATATGCTCAGGCTTCGCGCCGCCTTCGGCCAGGATGGCGACAATGTTCGACAGCGTCTGGCGGACCTGGTCCGCCAGGTCATCCGATTCGAACTGCTGCTGGCCATTCCACCCCACCTGCCCGCCCACGAACACGAGCTTGCTGCCCACCGTCATTTCGGTAAGCACGCCATTCGAATAGCCCCGGGGCGCCATCCAATCCGGCGGTTGCAGAATCTTCATAACGTCTCATCCTATTTTTAAAAAAACAAACTACAGGGTGGCCCCGCCGCTTACGCCGCGGCAACCAGATAAGCCTGCATGCGTTCCCGCAAGTCCGCAGGCAGCGGCATGGACTTCATCGTCCGCAAATCCACCGTCACGATCGTCAGCGTCGCCGACAAGCGCAACTGGCCGTCAGGCCCTTCGAAACGCACCAGCGCCTTGAACGACGCCCCGCCGATACGCTGCACTTCCAGCGTCTGGCGCAGGCGCTCGTGCCAGCGGCTGGGCGCGCTGAAATCGCACGTCACCGACGCCATCGGCGTGCCGATGTGGCGATCGACGTGCAGCGCGTGGAACGGCAGCCCCATGCCCTTGTCGAACCATTCTTCGACAAAGTCGTTGATCATCTCGAAATAGCGCGGGTAGAAGACAATGCCCGCGGGGTCGCAATGACGGAAGCGGACTTCTACCTGGCTGATGAAAGGAGCGGCCATGATGATTTCCCGGTTACCTGTTCAAGCCATCTTGCGCAGCGCGAAACGTTGCAGCTTGCCCGTTTCGGTACGGGGCAGCGCCGCCACGAATTCGATCGCGCGCGGGTATTTGTACGGCGCGATGCTGGCCTTCACGAAGGTCTGCATCGCCGCCACGAGTTCATCGCTGGGCGCATAGCCCGGCTTGAGCACCACGAACGCCTTGACGAGCTGGCCGCGCTCGTCGCACGGCGCGCCCACCACGCCGCATTCCGCCACGGCCTCGTGGCGCAGCAGCGCGTCCTCGACTTCCGGGCCGGCGATGTTGTAGCCCGCCGACACGATCATGTCGTCATTGCGCGCCTGGTAGAACAGATAGCCCTCATCGTCCTGCATGAAGGTATCGCCCGGCAGGTTCCAGCCGCTTTGCACGAAGCGGCGCTGGCGCTCGTCGGCCAGGTAGCGGCAGCCGGTCGGGCCCTTGACCGCCAGGCGGCCCACGGTGCCGTTGGGCACCGGATTCATGTCGTCGTCGACCACCTGCGCCACATAGCCCGGCACCACCTTGCCGATCGCGCCGCGCTTGACCGATTCCGGCGGACTGGACACGAACACGTGAATCATTTCGGTTCCGCCGATGCCGTCGATCATCTCGATGCCGCTGGCCTGCTTCCAAAGCTGGCGGGTGGCGTCCGGCAGGGCTTCCCCGGCCGACACGCTCTTCTTCAGCGACGACAGGTCGAACTTGCCGACCAGCGCCGCCATCTGGCGGTAGAACGTGGGCGCGGTAAAGACGATGGTCGCGCGAAAGTCCTGGATCAGTTCCAGCAGGCTTTCCGGCGTCAGCTTTTCGGCCAGCACGGTGCTGGCGCCCACGCGCAGCGGGAAGCACAGCAGGCCGCCCAGGCCGAACGTGAAGGCCAAGGGAGGCGTGCCGCAGAAGATGTCGTCCGGCCCCGGCTTGATGACGTGCTTGGGAAAGAGGTCGCACATCGCCAGCACATCGCGGTGAAAGTGCATGCAGCCCTTGGGCGAACCCGTGGTGCCGCTGGTGAAGGCGATCAGGCACACGTCGTCGGACGCCGTATCGCAGGCGGCGAAATCGTCCGGCTTGGCGGCCGCCAACGCGTCCAGCGCATCCGGCCCCGTGTCGTTGAAGTACATCACCTGCGACAGGCCGGGGCAATGGTGCTCGTGGTCGGGCTGGGCGCAGAACTGCGCTTCTTCCTTCAGGCGGGCATCGCACAGCACGGCCTGGATCTGCGCCTTCTCGATGATCTGCTTGAGCTCCTTGGCGCGCAGCAGCGGCATCGTGGGCACCGTCACCAGGCCTGCCTTGATCGCGGCCAGCCAGGACGCGGCCATCATCGGGTTGTTCGGCCCGCGCAAGAGCAGCCGGTTGCCGGCGACGAGTTTCATGTCCTCGGTCAGCACGCGCGCGATGCGGTTGGTCAGCGCGGCCAGTTCGCGGTAGGTCATGGTGGCCGGCTTGCCATCCTGGCGCCAGCGCAGCGCGACGCGCTCGCCGAAGCCGCGGCCGACCATGGCGTCCACAAGCTCGACGGCGCAATTGAACCGCTTCGGATAGGCCACGTCGGGGCCGTCCAGCAGGAATTCTGGCCATTGGTCGCCCGGGGGCAGATTGTCCCGGGCGAAAGTGTCGATGTGGGCGGATGCTTCCATAAGATTCCCCTTGCTATGCGATGCGGTGCGGTGTGGTTGGCGTTGCGAAATGGCGAGGGCTCGATGGCCCCTTATGCCTTCAGCAATTCACGGGCGATGATCAACTTCTGCACTTCGGTGGCGCCTTCGTAGATACGCAGCGCTCTGATTTCCCTGTAAAGCTTCTCCACCGGCATCCCCGACACCACGCCCGCGCCCCCGAACATCTGGAGCGCGCGGTCGATCACGGTCTGCGCCGATTCCGTAGCCATCATCTTGGCCATCGCCGCTTCACGCGTGGTGCGCAGCTTCTGCACGTCGCGCATCCACGCGGCGCGGTACGTCAGCAGCGCGGAGGCGTCGATGGCGGTCGCCATGTCGCCCAGCGCCGCTTGCGTCAATTGCAGGTCGGCCAGGGTCTGGCCGAACATGCGGCGCGACTTGGCGCGCGCCAATCCCTCATCCAGCGCCCGGCGGGCAAAGCCCAGCGCGGCCGCCGCCACCGATGCGCGGAAGATGTCCAGCGTCATCATGGCCAGCTTGAAACCCTGGCCCGCGTCGCCCAGGCGATGCGACAAGGGGATGCGGCAGTTGTCGAAGGTGATCGTGGCCAGCGGATGCGGCGCGATCAGTTCGATGCGCTCGCTGACTTCGAAACCCGGGGTGTCGGCATCCACGACGAACGCGCTGATGCCGCGCGCGCCGGGCGCTTCGCCGGTGCGGGCGAAGACGACATAGAAGTCGGCGATGCCGCCGTTGGAAATCCAGGTCTTGGCGCCGTTCAGCACGTAGTGGTCGCCGTCCAGCCTGGCTTCGCAAGCCAGGGCGGCCACGTCCGACCCCGCATCCGGTTCGGACAGCGCGAAGGCGGCGATCTTCTCGCCGCTTGCCACGCGCGGCAGGTAGCGCTGGCGCAGGTCGTCGGAGCCCATCAGCGAAATGGCGCCGCTGCCCAGGCCCTGCATCGCGAACGCGAAATCGGCCAGCCCTTCATGGCGGGCAAACGTTTCGCGCAGGATGCACACCGCGCGGGAATCCACTTCCGGCAATGCGCCGCCCCAGGCGCCGCCGGGGCCGCCCGCAACCGCGTAGCGCAGCCAGCCGGCCTGGCCCATGGCCTTCACCAGTTTCTTGCAGGCCGCATCCGCGTCGTGATGGTCGACGTCGCCCAGCGATTTTTCGCACCAGGCGTCGACGTCATGCGCCAGCTTGCGGTGCGCGTCGTCGAAAAAGGGCCAGTCCAGCCAGCTAGCGTCGCGCATCATCAGTTCCCCTCGAAGACCGGCTTTTGCTTGGCCACGAAGGCCTCGTAGGCGCGGTGGAAATCGCGCGTCTGCATGCAGATGGCCTGGGCCTCGGCTTCGGCTTCGATGGCCTCGTCCACGCCCATGTTCCATTCCTGATGCAGCAGCTTCTTGGTGACGCCGTGCGCGAAGGTCGGGCCCGCGGCCAATTGCGCCGCCAGCGTCTGGGCGGCTTCGCCCAGCTTGTCGGATGCGTGCAGGGCATTGAAAAAGCCCCAGCTGGCGCCCTCGTCGGCCGTCATGGCGCGGCCGGTGTACAACAGTTCAGAAGCGCGGCCCTGGCCGATCATGCGCGGCAGCAAGGTGCATGCGCCCATGTCGGCGCCGGCCAGGCCCACCCGTGTGAACAGGAAGGCGGTGCGCGCGGCAGGGGTGCCCAGGCGCATGTCGGACGCCAGCGCCACCATCGCGCCCGCGCCGGCGCAAACGCCGTCCACCGCGGCCACGATGGGCTGCGGGCAGGCGCGCATGGCCTTGACGAGGTCGCCCGTCATGCGGGTGAAGTCCAGCAGTTCCGGCATCGTCATCTTGGTCAGCGGACCGATGATCTCGTGCACGTCGCCGCCCGAGCAGAAGTTGCCGCCCGCGCCCGTCACGACCACGACCTTGACGTCGGTGGCATACACCAGCGAGCGGAACAGGTCGCGCAGTTCGGCGTAGGAGTCGAACGTCAACGGGTTCTTGCGTTCCGGACGGTTCAGGGTGACGGTGCCGATCTTGCCGTCGGCCGACACCTGCCACAGGAACGTCTTGGCCTGATAGCCGGCCAGCGGACGCTTGTGGTGCTTCATGGTGTGCTCTTCGGACTGGGTGCTCATGGTGTCTCCGTTCGTTATCCTGGGTTGATGGGACGCGCCGGCCTCAGCCGGTCATCACTTCGCCGCCGTCCACGGCGATCGCCTGGCCGTTGATGGAGGCGGACGCCGGGAGCGCCAGCCAGGCCACCGTCTCGGCCACTTCTTCGGGCTGCACCAGGCGGCCCTGCGGGTTGCGCTCGGCCAGCTTGGCCCGGGCGGCTTCCGGCGTCATGCCGGTTTTGTCCACAATGTTGGTGACCGCGCCGCGCACGATGTCGGTTTCGGTGTAGCCGGGGCACACCGCATTGACGGTGACGCCCTTTTGCGCGGTTTCCAGCGCCAGCGACCGGGTCAGGCCGATCACGCCGTGCTTGGCGGCGCAGTAGGCGCTGACATAGCCGTACCCGATCAAGCCCGCCGTGCTGGCCACGTTGATCACCCGCCCCCACTTTTCCTGCAGCATGCCGGGCAACGCCGCCTGGATGCAGTGGAACGTGCCCGTCAGGTTGACGGCGATCATCTGCTGCCACAGCGCCGCGTCGGTGCGGTCAAAGCGCTGGCTCACGGCCTGGCCGGCGTTGTTCACCAGCACCAGCACCGGGCCGAATTCGATTTCGGCCTGCGCGAACGCCGCGCGCACCGACGCTTCGTCGGCGATGTCCGCGCTGACGGTCTGCACCTGGCCCAGGCTGGCCAGGCTGTCGGCGGCCGCCTCCAGCGCCGCGCCGTCGCGGCCCAGCAGCGTGACGCGCGCGCCACGCGCCAAGAGCGCACGCGCGCTGGCCAAGCCGATGCCGCGGGCGCCGCCCGTCACCAGCGCATGGCGCCCGGCAAGGGGTTGCGGGATTGTCGTCATTTGATATCCAGTTGCGCCATGGCGGCAGCGCGTTCGAAGTTGGTTTCCAGCTGGCGCTTGCCGGCGAAGTACTGGCTGGGCCAGGCCACGTCGGTGTAGCCCACCCGCGCCGCTTCACGCAGCGTCCAGGACGCGTCGGCCAGATGGGGACGCGCCAGGGCGCACAGGTCGGCGCGGCCCGAAGCGATGATGCCGTTGGCGTGGTCGGCTTCGAAGATGGCGCCCACCGCGATGGTGGGAATGCCGGCTTCGTTGCGCACGCGGTCGGCGAACGGGGTCTGGAACATGCGGCCGTAGACGGGCTTTTCTTCCTTGCTGACCTGACCCGACGAGCAATCGATCATGTCGGCGCCGGCGGCCTTGAAGTGGCGCGCGATCGCTACCGCGTCATCGGCGGTGATGCCGCCTTCGACCCAGTCGCTGGCGGAAATCCGCACGGACATGGGCTTGTCTTCGGGCCACACGGCGCGCACGGCGTGGAAGACTTCCAGCGGGAAGCGCAGGCGGTTTTCCAGGCTGCCGCCGTATTCGTCTTCGCGGCGGTTGGTCAGCGGCGAGATGAAGCTGGACAGCAGGTAGCCGTGGGCGCAGTGCAGTTCCAGCCAGTCGAAGCCGGCTTCGGCGGCGCGGCGGGCGGCGGCCACGAAGTTGTCGCGCACCGCGTCCATGTCGGCGCGCGTCATGGCGCGCGGTGTCTGCGACACACCTTCGATGTAGGGCAAGGCGGACGCCGACAGCAGCGGCCAGTTGCCTTCGGCCAGCGGGTGGTCGATCTTCTGCCAGCCCAATTGCGTCGATCCCTTGCGCCCGGCATGGCCCAACTGCACGCCGATGCGGGCGTCGCTGTTGCCGTGCACAAAATTGACGATGCGGGAAAAGGCCTGCGTCTGCTCGTCGTTCCACAGCCCCGGGCAGCCCGGGGTGATGCGGCCGTCGGGCGACACGCAGGTCATTTCAACCATGACCAGGCCGGCTCCGCCCATGGCGCGCGCGCCCAGGTGCACCAGATGAAAGTCGCCCGGCACGCCGTCTGTGCACGAATACATGGCCATCGGCGACACCAGGATGCGGTTCTTAAGACGCACCCCCCGCACCTGGTAAGGCGTCAGCATCGGGATGGCGGGACGCTTGCCGGACGCCGCCGGCGCGCCGGCGCGTTCCGCGATCCAGCGCTCGAAGCCTTCCAGCCAGGCGGGATCGCGCAAGCGCAGGTTTTCGTGCGAGATGCGCTGCGAACGGGTCAGCAGCGAATAGGCGAATTGCTCGGGTTCCAGTTCCGCGTAACGCTCGACGTTTTCGAACCATTCGGTGGAATTGCGGGCGGCGTTCTGGATCTTCAGCACTTCGACGCTGCGCACTTCCTCGTAGTGCTTCAGGCCATGCTCCACGCTGCCTTCCGCGCCGCTCAGGCAGCGGGCAAGCTCGATAGAGTCTTCCAGCGCCAATTTGGTGCCGGAGCCGATGGAGAAGTGGGCGGTATGGGCGGCGTCGCCCATCAGCACGACGGGCACGCGGCGCTGGCCGCGGGCGGTCTCCAGCGTATTCCAGTGCACCCAGGTATTGCAGATGACGCGCGGGAAGCGGATCCAGATGGCCGAGCCGCGCAGGTGCGAGGCGTTGCTGATCAGCGCATTGCCGTCCAGCCAGGGCGCGAACAGCTTTTCGCAGTACGCAATGCCCTCTTCCTGGCTCATCTGCTCGATGCCAGCGGCCTGCCAGGTTTCCTCGGGCGTTTCCACGATGAAGGTGGACATGCCGTCTTCGTAACGGTAGGCGTGGGCCTGGAACCAGCCGTGCTCGGTCTGCACGAAGGCGAAGGTGAAGGCGTCGAACACCTTCTTGGTGCCCAGCCAGACGAAACGGCAGCGGCGCTGGTCGATGTCGGGGTGGAAGGTGTCGGCGTAACGGGTACGGATCTGGCTGTTGATGCCGTCGGAGGCGATGACGAGGTCGGCGTCGTATTCGCGGGCGATGGCCTGGTCGTCCTGGACGAAGTTCTCGAACACCAGCTTGACGCCGACGTCTTCGCAACGCGCCTGCAGGATGTTCAACAGCTTCTTGCGGCCGATGCCGATGAAGCCATGGCCGCTGCTGCGGATGCTGCGGCCCTTGAAGTTGATGTCGATGTCGTCCCAATGGTTGAACGCATCGCCGATGGTCTGGGCGGAAACGGGGTCTGCTTCGCGCAGGTTCTGCATGGTGGCATCGGAGAACACGACGCCCCAGCCGAACGTGTCATACGGCCGGTTGCGTTCGATGACGGTGATCTCGTTCGCGGGGTTCTGCAATTTCATCAGCAGACCGAAATACAGGCCGGCGGGACCGCCGCCGATGCAGACTATTTTCATTGCCGTAACGCTCCGAGGTACGCGACAGTCGCTCGTTTATCGGGAGCGGGGCGCCGCGGATATTTAGGTCTGGATAGTTTAGGCTTGAAATATATACCTGAAGCGGGGGGATCGCAAATGGGGGAAATCTA
>NZ_DBHKZA010000105.1:6117-16955 GCF_057314935.1 Achromobacter sp. | reverse complement strand
TCGACCGCGGCGCGCACCTCGGCATGCACGTCGCTTAGCGCGATGCGGCCCGTGACGTCTACCTCGATCGCCACGCCGTCTTTCTCGAATTCCCATTTGTAGAAACGGCCGCTGGCAAAGCGGTAGCGCACGCATTCGTGCCGCATCAGGTCGTGGGGGTGGCGAGGAATCTCGCGCCCTTGCAGATACGCGGGCGACGCCACTACCGCGGCGCGCAGACTGGGGCCGATGGGCACGGCCACCATGTCTTCCGGCACGGCTTCCAGCAGCCGCACGCCGGCGTCGAAGCCCGATGCGACGATATCGACAAAGCTGTCGTCTTCACCGATTTCCAGCCGGATGTCCGGGTAGGCTGCCAGGAAACGCGCGGCAAACGGCATGAGCAGCATGTAGGACGCCGCGCGCGACGTGTTGATGCGCAACGTGCCGGAGGCCGCCCCGCGGAAGTGGTTCATTTCCTCGAGCGCGTCGCCCAGGTCGCTAAGCACCGGCAGCAGGCGCTCGGCCAGGCGCTGGCCGGCGTCGGTCAGCGCCACGCTGCGCGTGGTGCGGTTGAAGAGATTCACCCCCAGCCGCTCCTCCAGGCTGCGGATGGCGTAGCTGACCGCCGAGGTCGACAAACCCAGTTCCTCGCCGGCGCGGCGGAAACTGCTGTGACGGGCCACGGCGGAAAATGCGGCCAGGTGCGACAGGTTATCGGGCAGCACGATTATGCAAATCCTTCGAATAAAGCATGCGGAAATTCTAGCTTGATCCCTCGGTTTCGCCGGAATATTGTGAACGCCTGCTCAACAGAATTTATTCGAGACCGTCATGATCCAAGCCCGAGGCTACGCCGCCCACAGCACCGATACCCCCCTGGTTCCGTTCAGTTTCACCCGGCGCGAACCCGGCGACGACGATGTGCTGATCGAGATCCTCTACAGCGGCATCTGCCATTCCGACCTGCACCAGGCGCGCGGCGATTGGGGCAACTCCGTCTATCCGATGGTGCCGGGCCACGAAATCGTCGGCCGCGTCACCCAGGTGGGCAAGAACGTCACCAGGTTCAAGGCGGGCGACTACGCCGGCGTCGGCTGCATGGTCGACTCCTGCCTGCACTGCAAGGCCTGCCGCCTCAACCTGGAGCAATACTGCGAAGAAGGCGCCACGCTGACCTACAACGACCACGAACGCGGCAGCGACCAGCTGACCTTCGGCGGCTACTCGGACCGCATCGTCGTGCGCGAACACTTCGTCGTGAAAGTGTCCGACACGCTGGACCTGAAGGCCGTCGCTCCGCTGCTTTGCGCCGGCATCACCACCTATTCCCCGCTGCGCTATTGGAAGGTGGGCCCGGGCCAGAAAGTGGGCGTCATCGGCCTGGGCGGCCTGGGGCACATGGGCGTGAAATTCGCCCGCGCGCTCGGCGCGCACGTCGTGATGATCACGACGTCGGCCGACAAGGGGCGTGACGCCAAGCGCCTGGGCGCCGATGAAGTGCTGGTCTCGCGCGACCCCGAGGCCATGGCCGCGCACGCCGGCACGTTCGACTTCCTCTTGAACACCGTCCCCGTCAGCCACGACGTGAACCCGTACATGGCGTTGCTGGGCTTGAACGGCACGATGGCGCTGGTGGGCGCGCTGACGCCGCTGGACCCGATCCCGGGCTCGAACCTGATCATGGGCCGCAAGTCGCTGGCGGGTTCCGCCATCGGCGGCATGGAAGAAACGCAAGAGATGATGGACTTCTGCGCCGAACACGGCATCGTCAGCGATGTGGAGATCGTGCCGATCCAGTCGGTCAACGACGCCTACGAACGACTGTTGAAGAACGACGTGAAATACCGCTTCGTGATCGACATGGCGTCGCTGGCCGCGGAACCGGCCGCTGCCTGACCGGACGCCGCGCCGGCGCGGCGCCCTGCCGCGCCGGATGCGATTTCGGGGCCGGGGCCGTTACGCATGCAAACAAAAAATAATCCCGATCGTCCGGCCCGCCCCACCGCGCCGGCGGTTGGTATCCATCCGCGCAAACGTAACGACTTCAGGTTGAGGGTTCACTTGAACTCTGCGTCCTTGCATGATGGCGCCTACGCCCAAAGGCCACATCCTGCCCGGGATTCCCCCGCTCGCCCCGAGATCCGTCCCCCTCGATTCCCCGGCGCGCGACGCGCCCATGCATGCTGCGCGCGGCCTTGACCACTAACACGGCAGGGGGATAGATTTCCGCCACTAATGCAGTTCGATTCGCAGGTAGCAGGACAAGCAGGGATTGAATTCCGTTGTTCCTTATTTGCAGGAGAACTGGCATGGTCACCAGAAAGCCTCGTCCTGCCTCCGCGGCGGGCACGGCAACCCGACGCCAGACGGCAACAGCTGGCGCGTCCGCACTGGGCGGCGGCATCGTCCGGATCCCGCCCGGCATACCGAGCCTCAACCCCGACCCCAACCGCAATTTCTTCGACGGCTCGCGTCCCGGCCAGCCCGTGCTGCGCCCTGCCGATCTCCTGGCGCTGCGGATAGAGCTGCGCAACCTGAGCGTAACGCCCGGCCAGCCGCCGAGGTTGAAGAAGCGCGGCAGCGGCGCAGCGACGTTGATCGTGCACTTTCCGCCGCAGTCGATTGCCGAAGAAACGTTCTTCGCCACCGCCTCGCCGGGCACCTCCAATCGGCCGCCCCCGCGCGACGGCACGCCGGACAAGCCCGAACCCGCAGGCGGCGGCGAAGAAGCGCCATCCAAGCCGCCGGTGCGCGCGCGGATGGCGGGCGAATCCCGCCTGGCGTTCACGGTCCCCGACGGCTTTGACGTGCCGTACACGCTGGAGGGCGTGCTGGCCGCGATAGAGTCGCTGCCCCTTGCCGTGCCGTCCAATGCGCGCGCCCCCACACCCAGCGCCCCCCGCCCGGTCTTCAGCCTGCGCGACCTGCTGGACAAGCCCTTCAACAAACGCGTCGCCAAACTCCCCCCCGCGCAACGCGCCGCGCTGGCCAGCTTCGCCTTGCGCAACCTGCGCCTGGCGATGCAGCCCGGCGCGCCGGCCGCGGCATTGCTGTTGCGGCAGGCCAGCGGCAGTCCAGGACTGCGCGCATTGCGCCTGCCCTCGGCAGCGACCGCCTCCGCCGCGATACGCGCGGGCAGTATCGCCATCCCCGCACCGCGCGGGCCTCGACCCGCCTTGCCAGGCCCGCAACAAACCGCGATCGAGCTGCCCTGGCGGCTGATTCTCAGCCCGTATGCGCAAGAGCGCTGGCGCCACGCCAAAGCGCCCGCCACCTCGCCCGATACCCTTCACACCGAGCTCTGGCATTCGCGCCTGCTGGCTCCGCCGTCGCCAGACCCCGACATCGAACCGCCGGGCGCCGACGCAGCGCGCACCGTCCGCGCCGTCTGGGCGCTATCGGGGGAAGGCTCGGAAAAGCCCATGCAGGCTCCCTACCCCGTGCCCATGGACACGTCCCTGCCCCGGCCGGGCACCATTCCATTTCGCATGCCGATGGACGATTTCGACCGTTTCCAAATCGCGCACCTGTCGTCGAACTTCTCGGTTGCCGACTACACGCCCCAAGCAATCGACACCCGGCTGCTGATGCTGTCTTCGCTGGGCGCGTGGCTGGACTCGCGTGGCAACTGGGACGCGCCGGGCCTGTCCGTGGAGGAATGGACGCATCGAGGCGCCATGGGCCGGGACCATTATGTGCGCGTGGTCTACAAAGGGCTGCTGTATCCATTCGGCCATCGCGCATCGCTGATCAAGGTCAGTGAACGCAAATTCCATCACGACCGGACCGGCAACCCCGCCTATCTGCGCCAGCGGCTGTTCATCATCGTACGCGAACGCGAACGCGTGTACGCCGACCCGGCCTACACCACGCAAGCCGGCGGCCGCACCGTCTTCCTGCACAGGCAGATGCCCTTGACCAGCGTGCGCATTTTGACGACGGTCACACCCAGCCTGGATTCGCCCGAGGCGGCCGACAGCTCGGTCGACAAGCAATTGCTGTTTTGGCCATACGTGAACCAGACGCCCTTCCGGTTTGCGTGCTCGGCCACGGACATCGACGGCCGCACCGTGCAGTTCGACCTGCCCATGGTCTTCATGGACGGCGGCTATGCTTGTCCCCGCACGCAGACCGGACGTTGGCTGACCCCGCTTTACGACAAAGCCGAAGCGTTTGCGGCACTCGCGCAAAAAGCCTGGCGCAGTGCGCCGCAAACCATGCGCCAAGCGCCGATGCGGCAGCAGCAAATCACGCTGGCGCCCAGCGTAAAGGCCGGCGACACCGCCGCGCAAGCGGAGTGGCTGGAGTTCGATGCCGTGGTCGACCCCGGCAACGCGCAACTGCGCGCGTACAGCGACAATCTGAACGGCCCCGTCTTCTATCCGCACGTCCGGCGCGCGGCGTTGCGCATTGCGGCACTGGCCAAATTGACCGGCAGCACCAAGACCAGCACGCTCAGCTGGAACGCCTATTACCTGGCGAACGGTTTCGATGCGGGCAACGCCGGCCAGGTCTTCGGCGATATCGACGCGGAGCCGGGTCTCGAAGGCGGCGCATCATTGGATTTCTCGGCCCAGGGCGACCGGGCCGGAGGCTTCGTCCAGCCGAACCTGCGCCCCAGCGCCCTGTCCCGGCTGGCAGGGCCGGTCAGCGGCAACGCGGACGAATTCCTCGGCGGCACCTTCAATGCCGCGCAAGCCTTCTCCCCCGGCACGGGCGGGCTGCCCTTGCCCTTGCTGTTCGGCTGCATCCCGCTGGGAGAAGTGATCAGCACCGTCACCGACGTGGCGGGGCAAGCGGACAAGGTGCCGCGCTTCGTCGCTGAAGCCTGCTCACAACTGGAAAGCCTCATCAACGATGCCGGCAGGCTGTACGGGCTGGTCGCGGGCCTGGCGCAGGAACCGGGCCGCATCGGCCAAGGCGCGCTGACGGCCCTGCGCGGCACGCTGGCGGATTTGCAGGCGCAGGCGCAAGCCTACGCCGGGCCCCTGGTGCAGGATGCGCGCATGCGCGTGGATCAACTGAAGGCGGCGCTTGACGCGGTGGCCGCGCAGGCGGCCTTGCTTGCGGACCAGTCGTTCGACACGACGCCGTCGCTGCCCGGATTGCCAGGCGCGCTGGCCGCCGCGCAGGCGGCGGTCGACGCCTTGCGCGCGGCGACGCAGCCGCCGGCAGGCGGTCCGTCATTGCCGTCGGGATATCGCCAATCGCTGCTGCAGGCAGCGAATGTCGGCGAGGGCCTTATCACCGCGCTGGGGGGGGTGCCCGCGCTGCTGACGCAAGGCAAAGCCCTCTACGATGCGCTGCACGCTCTGGTGGGCGACCCTGATCAGTTGGGCGCGATCCTCTCGGATGCCGCCACGCTCGCGCCGCGGCTGCAGGCCATCTCCGCGGCGGCGAAAGCGCTGGCCGCCACCGTCGCGGGGTCGGCCCTGCTGGATGGCGCGCCGCGGCAGTTGTTGTCCACCGCCTTGCAGGCGCTAACGACTGCCGTCGACGCCGTGCTGGCCAGTACCGAACTGCTGGCCATGCTGACGGGCGACGAACTGACGTTGCGCTTCGACTGGAATCCGCTGATCAAGAACTGGGCGTTGGAACCCGGCGGGCCGCCGCTGTTTCGCGCCAACGATCCCCAGGGGTTTCGCGTGGCTGTCGAAGCCAAGGTGCGCAAGAACGGGCAAAGCGCGCCGAGACTGTCTGTTGTCTGCTCGCTCAAGAGTTTCGATCTGGTGCTGATCGCTCCCGCCAGCTTCATGGAACTGAACTTCGAGAAGATCGAGTTCCGTGTCGACACCGCCTCGAAGATGGACGTGGACGTGGTGCTGACCGACATCAAATTCGTCGGGCCGCTGTCCTTCGTGGAGACCTTGCGCGATCTGATCCCGCTGGACGGCTTTTCCGACCCGCCGCATCTGGACATCACGCCGCAGGGGATCGACGCCGGCTACAACGTCGCGCTGCCGGCGATCGCCATCGGCGTCTTCAACCTGTCCAACTTGAGCCTGGGCGCGGGGTTCACCGTGCCGTTCATCGGCCAGCCCCTGTCGGTCCGCTTCAACTTCTGCACGCGCGAACAACCCTTCAATCTGTCGGTATGCCTGTTCGGCGGCGGCGGATTCTTCGGCGTCACGCTGGACCCCAAGGGGGTTCAGATCATGGAGGCCGCCTTCGAGTTCGGCGCCAGCGTTTCGGTGAACCTGGGCGTGGCCTCCGGCGGCGTGCATGTCATGGCGGGCATCTACTTCCGCATGGAAAAGAACGCCTGCTCGCTGGCCGGCTACTTCCGCATGGGCGGTTACGTCAGTGTGCTGGGCCTTGTCAGCGTCTCCATCGAGCTGTATCTGGAACTGCGCTACGAATTCGAAAGCGGCAAGTGCGCCGGACGCGCCACCCTGACCATCGAGATCGAGATCTTCATGTTCTCGAAAAGCGTCCAGATCAGTTGCGAACGCAAGTTTGCCGGCGCCAATGGCGACCCGGGCTTCCGCGACCTGATGGGTCCGAACCCTGAACTGCCATTGGACGAAGAACTGGCGCTGATCAGCACGACCAGCCGCTACGCCTGGCGTGAATACGCCGAAGCCTTTGCCTGAGGATTTCCCCATGGCCAAGCAGACCCTTCTATGGACCGTCATTCCGAACGGGCGCGTGCCCGACGGCGAGTTCGCCGGACAACTGCGGGTATCCGTCGTGGCGTCGCCCAGGCTGACGCCGGAAACCGCCGCCGAGCAGGAACTGGGCGCCTTCGCGGATTGGGCCGATTGGCCCGCGACGCTCGGCGGCCTCGGGTTTGTCCTGAACACCGGCGCCGACAAGATCGACCTGCAGATCCTGCCGCAAGCGGACTCGGCGCTGTGGATGCGGCTGCTGCCGAAGACCACGCCGGTGACGGGCTTCGAGTTCCGCGACATGAGCCAGGTCAATCTGCTGTCGTATTCCGTGGCGGGCGTACTCGGTCTGGTCCGCGAACACTACGGACGCCTGGCGGTGGAATCCACTACCACGCATCCCACGCTGCTTCCCTGGCGCAACGCCCATCCCGCGTTGCGGACCTTTCTGACCGCCTGCGGCACCCCTGTCCGGGAACGGGACGACGGCGAGAATTTCAAGAACACGGGATTCGATCGGTTCTTCGACGAGCGCGGCGGCGGCATTGAACGCGTGTTGCGGGAGCTGGTGTACGGCAAGCGCAGTGTCTACCCGGGCCAGACGGCCGGCCCCGGCGCAGACGCCGACGGCAACGCCCGACCCGGCCCGACATTTCCCTTGCGCGCCTTGCCCGGCAGATGGCAGGACCGGAACCACCAGGGCGTGGATGAAAGCCTGATGGAGAACTGGCGCACGCAAGGCGAGTACACGCTGTTCCAGGCGAACCGCTTCTATCGTCGCGATCCGCCCACCGCCAAGCAACGCGAAATCTTGCGCCCGGACGGCAAGCACGTGCCGCCCGCGCCGAAGCAGCCGGACATGGATTTTCATGCCATCGTCGCGTCATATGGCGAGTACCCCGCTTTGCTACGTCAGCTGGGCCTGGTGATCGATTGCGTGCTGCCGCCGGACTCGCCGCTGGACCAGCGGCTGGCGGCCGGACCTGGCGCCCAAGGCCTCTTTTGGCTGATGCTGCGCGGCGACGGCGCACCGGCTGGCGGCCACACGTTTGCTGCCACGGCGTGGGCCGGCGACGCCGAACGTTTCATCGCCCGCTCGCGCAGTCCGGACCACGAACGCGGCATGCTCAGGCTACGGATGGCCGATGACCGTTGGGACACGCGCGAACCGCGAAATCCGCAGTTCGACGTCTATCAGGTCGACCCGGATGGAGCCGCGCTGAAGACCGTGAATTTCGTGCTGACTGCGCAGAACCTGATCGGCCGCAGCCTGGAACGCGGGGCAGACGGCGAAGTCACCTATACCACCGGCGACAAGCAACCCGTGGCCGCGCTGCGATCTGCCGGCCTGGGCGTGTCACGGCGCGACCGTGCGCGAGAAGTCGCTCAAAACGCGGCGTCGGCGGCCTTGAAAAACGCGGCCCTGTCCGGCGAACCCGGCAGCATCGTGCTCTACACCGAAGACCTGCTGCGCGGCTATCGCGTGGATGTGCAGCCCTATCCGCCCAACGACCCGCAACGTTGGCAATCGCTGTGCCGACGCCATGGCGCGTACCGCTGCACCGACGGCGGTCCGGACCTGACGTTTCCGGACGACGAGGGCTATGTGAAAGGCGCGTCGGCCACCGGCGGCGGCGCCGATCCCGATGACCATTACCTGCACGAATCACTGTTCCGCTGGACCGGTTGGAGCCTGGTCGCCCCGCGTCCCGGGCGCACGCTGCGCGATCGGACCGACCCCGCCAGCGGCGTGCAAGGTGAACATCCCGAATCCGTGCCCGACACGGCCAGCGCCGGCGGCAATGGCCTGGCCGTGACATTCAGCGCCGTCAAAGGCAGCCTGCCCCGCCTGCGCTATGGCATGCCCTACCGCTTGCGTGCGCGGCTGGTGGATCTGGCCGGCAACAGCCTGGCATGGGACGACCCCTCGCTGGAAAAGGATGGCAACGTCACTCAGCCCGTAACCTACTGGCGCTTCGAACCTGTCGACCCGCCTGCGTTGTCGCACCGCGCCCGCACCAGCGAAGGGGAATCGCTGGAACGCCTGGTGATCCGCAGCAACCGCGGCCAGGATCCCCAGACCTATCTGTCCAGCCCCGACTTCGTGAACGCGTCGGCCGCCTCGACGGATTTCGACTACCGCGCCGTGAACGAACGCCACGTGGTGCCGCCCAAATCATCGCAATTGCAGTGCGAAACGCATGGGCTGTTCGATGCCATGTTCAGCGACGCGGACGGCATCAAGAAGGCCTACGAGATCTCCGCGCGCGACACCGGTACGCTGTTCGACAAACTGCCCGGCGCCGACGTCGAACTGGTGACGCCGGAGGCGTTGGCCGGCGTGGCCACGACCGACCAATTGCCGCCGCGCCCGCCCAGCCCGGACGAACCCACCGGCGAACGGCTGGCTGCCGGCCAGTACGTGATCCATCGCGAAGCCCAGGTACGCACCCCTTACCTGCCGGATGTCGCGGCCTGGGGGATTTCGCTGCGCGCACAACCCGGCCACACCCTGCCCGGCGTCACCGGGCCGATGGTGCTGGGCGAAGGCGCCGTGGTGCTGGCCGCCCCGTCCGGAGAATGGGTGCTGCTGGTGACCTACGCCGGCCAGTGGCCTGATACCGTCGGGCTGCGCATCGCGCTTGCCGAGCGCGCCGCCACGCTGACGGATCCCCCCTGCGCGGAAAGTTATCCAGACGATGGCGCGCCCAAGTGGGACAAGGACAAACGCGTCCTGACCTTCTTCCTGCCCAAGGGAATGATCGCGCGGCTGCGCTATTCCAGCTTTGTGCACCATGGCGTGCTCGACACCTTCGGCCTGTCCGACTGGGTCAGCGGCGACGCCAACCGCAAGGCGCTGCAAATGGCGGCGGTGCTGGGCAATTGCTGGATGCTCACCCCCTACCGCCCGTTGGTCCTGGTCCACGCCACCCAGCAGCCGGTGTGCGAACCCGTGTTGCTGCTGACGGACGAACTGCAACGAGAGCCCGGTGCGCCGTTTGCCGACCTGCAAGCGCGCGTGCGGCTGCACGGGCCCACCACCGGCAAGATCGAAATCGAGGCCGATTGGCAGGAATGGCAGGACGATGTCGCCAAGCCGCGCCCGGAACGCCTGGACGGGCACGGCGTGCTGGCCGAGATTCCGTTGGCCGAGAATTATCCGAACCTCTTCAGCCTGAGCAACGCCGTGGCCGAACAGCTGCAAGGACCCGGCAAGCAGCGCGCTCCCGGCAACCGCCATGAATTCGGCGATACCCGATATCGGCTGATCCGGTACCGGCTGCGCGCCACGACGCGTTTTCGGGAGTACCTGCCGCCTGCGTTGTACGGCCAGACGGACAAGGTCACGCGGCTGGGGCCCATCGCGCAGGGCCCGTTGGTCCTGACGGGCGCCGACACGGACCCGGGCGCCCCGGTGCTGACGCAAAGCGGTGCGGCGCTGAACACCGTCGTGCTCGCCAGCGCGCCACCCGCTGCGCCGAACCTGATGTATGTGTTGCCAACGTTCCGATGGCAGCAAACCGCCAGCGCCGCCAGGCTGGACAGCACCCGCCTTGGCAACGGGCTGCGGGTATGGCTGGAGCGCCCCTGGTTCTCGTCAGGCGACGGCGAGTTGCTGGGCGTGGTGATTTACGGAGACGGCAAGAACTTCACGGATGTTCCCGAAGAGATGACGCCCCTGGTCACGCAATGGGGCATGGACCCGCTATGGGACGCCCCGCCTCCCGCGCACCGGACGCGCGTGGCCGACTTCGCGGCGCGCGTCCTGGACGAAGACGTATTCCTGCAGGAGCTTCCCGCCAGCAAAGTGCGTGTGGTGGGCCACCGGGTCCACTGGGACGACGCGCGCGCGCGGTGGTACTGCGACATTGAATTGGACCCCGGCCGCAGCTACATGCCGTTCGTGCGGCTGGCGCTGGCGCGCTATCAGCCCCACGCCATCGATTCGGCCAAACTCTCGCGGGTGGTGCTGGCCGAATTCGCGCAAGTATTGCCGCGCCGCCGCGCGGTGTTTGACCGGCAGCGCGGCAAGCTGGCCTTCACGCTGCGTGGCGTGGTGCCCGCGCATGGCCCGATGCAATTCCCCATGGAATCGGAATACCTCGGCATTTCCTTTCTTCCGGTGCTGGGTCAGCCCGGGGAAAGCGGCCGCAACCGGATCGAACTCGTGCTGCAGACCCGCGATCCTGCGGTCGACAGCGATCTGGCATGGAGCGACGGCCCCGTGCTGGCCTCGGGTCTGCTCGA
>NZ_DBHKZA010000105.1:0-6017 GCF_057314935.1 Achromobacter sp. | reverse complement strand
CGATTCCCGATCCGGGCGGCAAAGCGGCGCGGATCGCGGTGCGCGAATATGAACGCTATTACACCGACAACGCGGTTGCCGAAAGGCGTGGTGGCACGCTGCGGCAGCGGCGACTCGTGGAAGAACGGCTGGTCTATTCCGTGTTCTTCGACCTGTAGCGGCCAGGGCAAGCGTCGGGGCGAAAAAAAAGGGTGCCCGAAGGCACCCTGAATCCACCCTACAACAGCACCTACAACTGCAACTGCAAATTCCTAATCAAGCGCTCAGGCCGCCTTCTGCGCCTTGCCGTGTTCGAACTGGGCCTCTTCCGTCGAGCCGGTCAGCGCAGTGGTCGAGGACTGGCCGCCTTCGATCGTCTGCGTCACGGCGTCGAAGTAACCGGTGCCCACTTCGCGCTGGTGCTTCACGGCGGTAAAGCCCAGTTCGGCGGCGGCGAATTCCTTCTGCTGCAGTTCCACGAAGGCGCTCATCTGGCGGCGCGCATAGCCGTGGGCCAGTTCGAACATGCCATAGTTCAGCGAGTGGAAGCCCGCCAGCGTGATGAACTGGAACTTGTAGCCCATGGCGCCCAGTTCACGCTGGAACTTGGCGATCGTCGCGTCATCCAGGTTCTTCTTCCAGTTGAACGACGGCGAGCAGTTGTACGCCAGCAGCTTGCCCGGGAATTGGCGATGGATGGCGTCCGCGAACTTGCGGGCGTATTCCAGGTTGGGCGTGGACGTTTCGCACCAGATCAAATCGGCGTAAGGCGCATAGGCCAAACCGCGCGAAATCGCCTGGTCGATGCCGGCCTTGGTGCGGAAGAAGCCCTCGACCGTACGTTCGCCGGTGATGAACGGGCGGTCGTTGTCGTCCACGTCGCTGGTGACCAGATCCGCCGCATCGGCGTCGGTACGGGCCAGCAGCAGCGTGGGCGTGCCCATCGTGTCTGCCGCCAGGCGGGCCGACACCAGCTTGGCCACGGCCTCGCGGGTGGGCACCAGCACCTTGCCGCCCATGTGGCCGCACTTCTTCACCGACGCCAACTGGTCTTCGAAGTGCACGCCCGCCGCGCCGGCGTCGATCATGGACTTCATCAGTTCAAAGGCGTTCAGCACGCCGCCGAAACCGGCTTCGGCGTCTGCCACGATGGGCGCGAAGTAGTCGATGTAACCTTCGTCGCCCGGGTTCTTGCCTTCCATCCATTGGATCTGGTCGCAACGGGCAAGCGAGTTGTTGATGCGGCGGACCACTTGCGGCACCGAGTTCGCGGGGTACAGCGACTGGTCGGGATACATTTCGCCGGCCAGGTTGGCGTCGCCGGCGACCTGCCAGCCCGACAGGTAGATCGCCTTCAGGCCGGCCTTGACCTGCTGCATGGCCTGGTTGCCGGTCAGGGCGCCCAGCGAATTCACGAAAGGCTCGCTATGCAGTTGTTCCCACAGACGGGCGGCGCCACGCTGGGCCAGCGTGTGCTGCACGCTGATCGAGCCGCGCAGGCGGATGACATCTTCGGCGCTGTAGTCGCGCTTGATGCCCTGCCAGCGGGAGTTTTCGGCCCAGTCTTTCTGCAAATTGCGGATTTCGGTTTCGCGAGTGCTCATGGTGATGCTCCTGGTCAGTGATGAGAAGACTTCAAAAGATTCGCGTCTTGCATTGCGTGAATCGTTGGACAAAGTCTATGCCTGTGCTGCGGAGCAATGAGGGCTTGTGTCTTATAGAAGATGAAAAATGTTTTTGTTTAAAATCATCAACTTATATTCAACGTTTCGCATTATGGAACGATATTGTCATTTGTGAAATGGGCACTCGTTGCACAGCAGCAGGAACTTTCACATGACGGGACTTACATTTCACAATACGAAAAATCGCTGCTTTTCGGACCGCCTACAATGCCCCCATTCCCGCTGATTCCCTGATTCCGCCATGACCCTGTCTCACGGCCCGCTGGGCCAGAGCGTGGCCTACGCCTCGCAATACGATCCTTCGCTGCTTTTCCCCATCGCGCGTTCGCACAACCGCGCGGCGCTCAATCTGAACGCCGGCAACCTGCCCTTCACGGGCGTGGACCTGTGGAATGCCTACGAACTCTCATGGCTGGACGCCAAAGGCAAGCCGCGCGTCGCCATGGCCACCTTCTCGGTGCCGGCCGACAGCCCCAACATCATCGAGTCCAAGTCGTTCAAGCTCTACCTGAACTCGTTCAATCAGACCCGCCTGGTCAATTCGGCCGCGCTGCGGGGCCGCCTCGAACGCGACCTGAGCGCCGCCGCCGGCGCGCCTGTGGGCCTGGACTTCTTCCTGCCGCAGCGCTTTTCCGAATTGCGCATGGGGGAGATGGACGGCATCTATATCGACAAGCTGGATATCGAGATCGATACCTACGAACCGGCGCCGCAAGTGCTGCGCACCCGCCCCGGGGACGTGGTCGAAGAAACGCTGGCTTCGCGCCTGCTGAAGTCCAACTGCCCGGTCACCGGGCAGCCTGACTGGGCCAGTGTGCAGATCCGCTACCGCGGCGCGCCCATCGACCGCGAATCGCTGCTGCGCTATGTCGTGTCGTTCCGCCAGCACGCGGAATTCCACGAGCACTGCGTCGAACGCATCTTCAGCGACATCATGCAGGCTTGCGCGCCCGAGCAATTGACGGTCTATGCGCGCTACACGCGCCGCGGCGGGCTGGATATCAACCCGTGGCGCAGCAATTTCGAAACCGCGCCCCCGGCGGACGTACGCACCGTCCGCCAGTAAGCGCGCCGGGCCCCGCCCGCCCTACTTCATGAAGGGTTCGGGCCGGGGCGTGCCGTCTTCGGATGGCGGCAGCACCGGATACTGGATCACCGGCTGGTCGCCGGTCAACGTCTTCAGGAACGCGACGATGTCCGCGTTCTCTTCCGGCGTGAACTTGCGGCCCAGTTGCAGCCGGCCCATCACATCCACGGCTTGCGTCAGCGTGGCGGCCTCGCCGTCATGGAAGTACGGATAGGTCAACGCCACGTTGCGCAGCGTCGGGACCTTGAAGTTGAAGCGGTCGGCGTCCTTGCCCGTCACGCCGGCGCGGCCCTCGGCCTTGTTGTCGGTCTTGTAGGGCTCGATCAGCCCCATCTTCTGGAACGAATTGCCGCCCACCGCCACGCCGTTGTGGCAGGCGACACAGCCGCTGTTCTTGAAGAGCGTGTAGCCGGCCAGTTCCTTGACCGTCAGGGCGCGGTCGTCCCCCTTCAACCACTGGTCGAAACGCGAATTCGGCGTCACCAGCGTTTCCTCGAAGGCGGCCAGTGCGCCAGTCACCTCGTCGATCGTGATGCCGTCCTTGCCGAATACCTGCTTGAACTCGGCGCGGTAGCCCGGAATCGAATTCAGCACCTGCACGGCCAATTCGTGCGAGGACGCCATTTCCATCGGGTTGGCGATCGGGCCGCCGGCCTGCTCGCGCAGATCCTTCGCGCGGCCGTCCCAGAACTGCGCGATGTTCAGGCTGGAATTGAGCACCGTAGGCGAATTGATTGATCCCTGTTGCCACTTGTGGCCGATCGACGCCTTCAGGTTGTCTGAGCCCCCCATGCCCAGGTTATGGCAGGAATTACAGGAGATCGCACCCGAGCGCGACAGGCGCGGGTCGAAGAACAGCTTCTTGCCCAGCTCCACCTTCGCGGGGTCCTGCACCACGGCCGCCTCGATCGGGGAAATCGGCTCCTGCCGGGGGGTGCCCATCGCGTGGCTCGTCCACAGCCCAAGGACCACGCCCGCCGCCAGCAACGCGCTCTGCTTTCTCATGTGCTTTCTCCTGTTGAATAACCACCACTTATTTATGGTTATTACATCGGGAGGGATAGCGCCCGGCCTTGCGGCGCGTCAACCGCCGCCGCGGGCGCGCGCGGGATGCGAAGCCGGCTTGATATGCCGCAACCAGCGGATCAGTTGACGGGCGCGGTTCAGTCCAGCGGCGCCTGGGCGCGCAGATGCGCTTCCAGGAAGTCCACGCACACGCGGACCTTGGCCGACGCGTTCAAGCGAGTGGGATACACCGCCCACACGTTCGCTTCCTGCCGGTACTGCGGCAGCACCTGCGCGAGCTTGCCCTGGGCGATCAGCGGTCCCACATCCCACATCGAACGCAGGATGATGCCCCGGCCGTCCACCGCCCACTGCACCACCATTTCGCCGTTGTTGGCGGACAAGGGGCCGCGCACCTTCACCGTGTGCACCTGGCGTCCGCGATGCACCCGCCACACGCCGAAGGGGTGGTCGCGCTCTTTGATGACCAGGCAATCGTGCGACGGCAGCTCGGCCAGCGTGCGCGGCACGCCGCGTTCTGCCAGGTAGGCGGGAGCCGCGCACAGCACGCGGTGGTTGTTGGCGATCTTGCGGGCGATCACATGCGGGGCGATATCGTCGCCGACCCGCACATCCAGGTCGTAGCCTTCCGCCGCCACGTCGATCAAGCGGTCGGCAACGTCAAATCGCACTTGCATGGCGGGATGCTGGCCGACGAACGCCGACAGCGCCGGCGCCACCACCCGCCTGCCGAAGCCGAAACTGCTGCATACGCGCAACAGGCCGCGCGGTTCGCGCCGCGTGACGCTGACCTCTTCGACCAGATGGTCCATGTCGTCCAGCACCCGCTGCGCCCAGTGATAGACCCGTTCGCCGGCCTCGCTGATGACCACGCGCCGCGTGGTGCGGTGGAACAGCTTGGTGCCCAGGCTTTCCTCCATCAGTCGGATGCGCTTGGTGATGTAGGCGGGCGACATGCCCAGGCCTTCGGCCGCCTTGGAAAAGCTGGACGCGCGCACCACGGCGTTGAAGACACGCAGGTCAGCGGGCAACAGGTCATTATTCACGATATGTGCACAGTAAATTCACAGTACGGTCCATTGTAAATGCCTGGCGCCCACGCCTACCATGGCCCGTCTTGTTTCCCTCACTCAGGCAATGCTCCCCATGTCCCAAGTTTTCAAAATCGCAGCCATCGCCGGCGACGGCATCGGCAATGAAGTCATGCCCGAAGGCCTGCGCGCCGTCGACGCCGCCGCCAAGCGGTTCGGCCTGGCCCTGCAGATCGACACCTTCCCCTGGGCCAACTGCGCGTACTACGCAGAACACGGCGAGATGATGCCGGCCGACTGGAAGGCGCAGCTGCAAGGCTACGACGCCATCTTCTTCGGCGCCGTGGGCTGGCCCGCGACCGTGCCCGACCACATCTCGCTGTGGGGCTCGCTGCTGAAGTTCCGGCGCGAATTCGACCAGTACATCAACCTGCGCCATGTCCGGCTGTTCGACGGCGTGCCCTGCCCGCTGGCCGGCCGGCGCGCAGGCGACATCGATTTCTTCATCGTGCGGGAGAACACCGAAGGCGAATACACCAATCTGGGCGGCCGCCTCTTCGCCGACACCGACCGCGAAATCGTCATCCAGGAATCCGTCTTCACGCGCCACGGCACCGATCGCGTCATGCGCTACGCGTTCGAGCTGGCCAACCGGCGTGAACGCAAGCAACTGACGGTGGCCACCAAGAGCAATGGCATCGCCATCAGCATGCCGTGGTGGGACGAACGCGCCGATGCCATGGGCCAGCACTACCCGGACGTCAAGACCGACAAGCAGCACATCGACATCCTGGCGGCGCGCTTCGTGCTGCAACCGCAGCGCTTCGACGTGGTGGTGGCGTCCAACCTGTTCGGCGACATCCTGTCGGACCTGGGCCCCGCGTGCACCGGCACCATCGGCATCGCGCCGTCCGCCAACCTGAACCCGGAACGCAAATTCCCGTCGCTGTTCGAACCGGTTCACGGTTCGGCGCCGGACATCTATGGCCAAGGCATCGCCAACCCGATCGCCATGATCTGGTCCGGCGCGCTGATGCTGCAGTTCCTGGGCAGCCAGGACGCGCACGACGCCATCCTGGCCGCCATCGAGCATTGCCTGAAAGACGGCCCGCGCACGCCCGACCTGGGCGGCACCGCCCGCACCGAAGACATCGGCCGCGCCATCGCGGCGCATATCGAGGCGCACGCCTGAAGCCTGGAAAGCAAAAA
>NZ_DBHKZA010000104.1:8718-16994 GCF_057314935.1 Achromobacter sp. | reverse complement strand
ATGCTGTAGCCCAGGGAGCCGTTACCCAGGTCCACGACCTTACCGGTGTAGTCCTTGCCATTGACGGTCAAGGTGACGGTGTCACCGACCTTGACGTCGCCACCGACCTTACCGGTCACGGCGATGTCCTTGCCCGATTCTTCGGCGTTGACCACGCCGTCGCCGGCGATCGTGTCAATGGAGATCTCGGCCTTGGGGGGCAGGGTGTCGACGACGGTGGCAGTCTCGCCAGGCAGGCCAGGGGTGCCCGCTTCGTTGGTATAGCTGCCGTCCGGCACCTTGATGGTCACCGGGCCTTCATAGTTCGTCTCAGGCGTCAGATCGCCGATCCACTTCGTCGGGTCGGTCGGGTCAGGGCGCAGATTGGTGATCTTGCCGTGGTCGACCACCACGTCCGACAGATCAAAACCTACAGGGCGCGTGCTGAAATTGAACGAGACGGTGCCATCACCGTTGACGGTGATGATGACCGAGGGCCTTACGGGATCGGGCAGCGTCGGCGTGGCGTCGGTGTCGTCGCCCGTCAGGCCATTGCTGGTGGCGCGCGGCGCGGTATCGTTGCCGCGGCTGGGGTTCGGGTATGCAAGATCCAGCGGGGAAGTGGTTTCCAGGATGCGAGCCAGGCGGACAAAACTGCTGCCGCCGGCATCGCCGCCACCCGCCACGACGGCGGCGGTGGGGTCCAGTTCGTCGAACGGATCGCGGCCGGCTTGCAGCGCGGCCAGCAGGCGATCGGAATCGGTGCCGCTGGGCGCGGCGACGGCCGCTTCGGTCGGATCCGCCAGGGGGCCGGCCATGTCCCCATTTACAGCGACTTCACGGCCTTCACCGATGACGATCGGCATGCCGTTTTCCACCTGAAGCGAAACCGTGGCGCCCGAGGCAGTGACGATGTCGCTGCCGGCGGGGACTTTGCTGCCTTGATGCAGTTCCGTCAGAGATCCGTCGCTATTGCGAATCCAAGCGCGACCGGAGATTTCGTTGACGACTGCGGGGGAAGAGTTGGCCATGTGGGTTCCGTTTCAGGGAGTTATCCAAGATGGCCAGATACTAGAGGGAGCCGCTTGCGCGGGATATTGTCCTCAAGGACAGTATCAGGAAGTAATTTTGCTCCGCGATTCCGTCGGCGCGGAAATGCCGTGGACCAATAGGGCCAATTGCAGGCGGTCCGACACGCCGAGTTTCTCGAAAACGGCTGACAGATGTGCCTTGACGGTGCGTTCCGTGATGCCCAGTGCTTCGGCGATCTGCGCGTTGGCTTGACCACTGGCAGCGTAGCGGGCAACGGTGATCTCGCGGTCAGTCAGCAGGCCTGCGTCCCAGGAATGCGAATCCTGGGCTCGTTCCGTAACCAGCTTCAGCAGCCGCGTGACCAGGGAGCGCCCCATCCAGATGCCGCCCGAGGCCACGACTTCCAACGACTGAGCCAGGGACGCGGCGGGCGCATAGCTATGGCAATAGCCGTGGGCGCCGGCCCCAAGGGCTTGCGTGCCTTGCTCATCATTCGGGCTTGGGCTCGCGACTACCAGATGCAGGCCCGCCAGGGTCGACATCCAGACGGGGTCCTGCCAGGACGGCAAGCGGGGCACATCCGAATCCAGCACGGCCAGAGACCGGCCTTGTTCGCGCCAGCGTTGCAGATCGGCCAGGCCACGTCCGCGAGCGGCCAGCCAGCGCGCCGGGTCCAGCGCGCGCCAGTGCTGCCATAGCAGGTCGTCGTGCGTAATCAACAGGACGGGTACAGGTTTCATATCGCCTTCCAGCTCTCCTTCATCGTTCGGTAAAGGCGTTCGCCTTGGCTCGCAAAATGGGCTTGAGCAGGTACTGCAGCACGGTGCGCTTACCCGTCAGAATATGAACCTCGGCCACCATCCCTGGGATGATGGGCAGCAATTTGTCGCCTACGGTGCTGCGGTCCGTGCGAACGCGCACCACGTAGTAGGAATTGCCTTTTTCGTCTGTAACCGTATCCGCGCCGATCTGCTCGACCTTGCCTTCCAGGCCGCCGTAGATGGAAAAGTCGTAGGCCGTGAACTTCACTTCGGCCTTCTGGTCGGCGTGCAGGAAACCGATATCGCGCGGCTGGATGCGCACTTCCAGCAGCAGCGTGTCGTCCTTGGGCACGATTTCAATGATGTCCTTGCCCGGTTGCACCACGCCGCCGACGGTGTTGTTGAACAACGTCTTGATCGTGCCGCTCAGGGGTGCGCGGACTTCGGCCAGCTTGACCCGGTCAGCCAGCGCAAGCTTGCCCTGGCGCAGGGTCGACAGCTTGGTATTGGTTTCGGACAGTTCGCTGCGGGCCTGGTTGCGGATGTTCAGCTCGGCTTCTTCAAGCTTGCTTTGCGCTTCCTTGATGGAGGCCTGGAATCGGTCGATCTGCGCTTCGGCGCCTTTTTGTTCGCCGCAGTAGCGCGCCACATCGCGTTGCAGGCGCAACAGGTCCACTTCAGAGACTGCGCCGCTCTTGAGCAGCGGGCGGGTCACCTGGAGTTCGCGCGAGGTCAGGCCGCAACTGGCCGAGGCCTGGTCGCGTTTGGCGATCGTTTCACGCAGATCTTCCTGACGCTGCTTGAGCTGCTCGCGTGCCACATTGACCGTCGCGTTCAGTTCGGTATTGCGCGCCTGCCACGCGTTGCGCTCCATTTCCGCCAGGCCGGGAGCCTGCTTCAGAACCTCTTCCGGCGCCACGAAGGGTTCACCCGTCGCCAGTGCCTGCAGCCGGGCTGACTTTGCCAGCAACGACAGGTATTCCGCGTTGTTCTCGCCCAGCGACGAGGCAAAACGCGTGGAGTCGATCTTCAGCAGCGTCTGGCCGGCTTCGACCTGTTGGCCGGGACGCACCAGGATCTCTTCGACGATGCCGCCGTCCAGGCTTTGAATGATCTGCACCTGGCGCGACGGCACGACTTTGCCTTCGCCCCGCACGACTTCATCAATGCTGCCCGCGGCCGCCCACACCAGCAGGAGCAGGGTAGCCAGCAAGGACACCCACAGCAGGACGCGCGAGCTGCGGGCCTGGGATTCGTGGATAGCCCATTCGGCGTTGCCGACGTAGTCGGAGCGTTGCTTGGGCTTGCCTTTTTCGGAGCCATCCAGCAGCCGGTCAAAGAAGAAGACAAAGACGTTGCGCAGCTTGCGCCAAAGGCTTCCAAACAGGCCGTGCTTGGGCTGGTCAGGATTATTCAACATGGATTCCTCAGCTTCCGCGTCCAACGCGTCCTTGACGCAGTGCTTCGACAACCTGTTCCTTTGGACCGTCGGCCACGATGTGTCCGTTATCGATCACGATCAGGCGATCGACCAGATCCAGCAGCGCGGTCCGATGCGTGACCAGCAGGATGGTTTTGGTTGCGCTGGCTTCGCCCAGCCGCTTGCGCAGCTGGGCTTCGCTTTGGTGATCCATATTGCTGCTGGGCTCGTCCAGCAGCAGGATCGGAGGATCGTTGATGAGCGCGCGCGCTACTGCCACCGACTGGCGTTGGCCGCCTGACAGGGATTCGCCGCGTTCGCCAATCACCATGTCGAACCCATTGGGATGCAGGTTGGCGAAATCCGTCACGCCGGCCAGATTGGCGGCGGCCAGAATGCTGGCGTCGTCGGCATAGGGCGCGCCCATGGCCAGATTGTGCTTCAGACTGCCGTAAAACAGCAGCGGGTCCTGGGGCACATGGCCGATCGCGCGGCGCACGTCGGCCGGATCGATTTGGCGCACGTCCACGCCGTCCAGCAATACGGCACCCTCGGTAGGCTGATAGAGCGCCAGCGCCAGTTTTTCAAGCGTGGTCTTGCCCGAGCCGATGCGGCCGATGATGCCGACCTTTTCACCGGGTTTCAGCTTGAACGACACCTTCTTCAGCACAGGCTGGGTCGAACCCGGATAGGCGAATGTCACATCGCGGAACTCCAGCGCACCGTGGAACACCGGGCGGTGCAGGAATTCGGCGTCCGCAGGGCGTTCTATGGGCAGCTTCATATAGCTGTCGATAGAGCCCAACGACGTGCGCGCATTCTGGTACTGCATCAACAGCCCGGCTACCTGGCCCAGCGGGGCCAGGCAGCGGCCGGCGATCATGGAGGCGGCGATAATGCCGCCCATCGACATGGCTGATTCCTGCGCTTGATAGACGCCGATGATCACGACGGCGATCGACACCAGTTGCTGCACGGCCTGCACGAAGCCCACCGTGGATGACGAGATCAGCTTCAGTTTGCCGCCGGTCTGGGCGATGAACTCCGTGGCGCGTTCCCAATTGCGCTGGATGGCTCCTTGCGCGTTCAGGGTCTTTACCGCCTCCAGGCCCGTCAGCGCTTCCACCAGCGTGGCATTGCGCTGCGAACTTGCCTGGAAGGTGGCCGATGTCAGCGCCTCCATGCGCGCCTGGGCAGCCAGCGACACCAGCAGGATCAGCACAATCGCCACCAGCGGTGGCAAGATCATCCAAGGGGATATCCAGGCCAACGCCGCCAGGAACAGCAGGATGAACGGCAGATCGACCAGCGTGGTGATGGTGGCAGACGCGATGAAGTCGCGGATGGATTCGAATGACCGCAGGTTGGCCGCAAACGCCCCTACCGATAGCGGTCGGCCCTCCAGCCGCAAGTCCAGCACGCGCTCCATGATCTGGGCAGACAGACGGATATCCACCCTTTTGCTGGCGCTATCGACGACGTGTGAGCGCGCCGTGCTCAGGATCATGTTGAAGATGACCACCAGCGTGATGCCGATTGCCAGCACCCATAGTGTCTCGACCGCGTTGTTGGGCACGACGCGGTCATAAACGTTCATGGTGAACAACGGCATCGCCATGGCGAAGATATTGATCAGCAACGCAGCAATGAGCGCATCGCGGTACAGGCGCCGGTTTTCAATGATGGCGGCCCAGAACCAATGGCGTTCGCGCACCTTGGATACTTCCGGGGAACGCGCGTCAAAGCGGAACTGCGGGCGAATAAAGCACACCAGGCCGGTGTACTGCGCGGCCAATGCTTCGGGTGTCATTTCGACTGAACTGCCACCCAGCTCGGGGTGGCTGACGACGTATTTGCCATCGTCTTTCTTAAGCAGCAGGCACGCGCGTTCGCCCTTCAGCAGGAGAATGGCGGGTAGCAAGTCGGGCGAAATGCTGTCCAGCGTGCGTTTGACGACGCGCGCGGACAACTGCGCACGTGCCGCCGCGCGCGGCAGCAGGGCGGGGGTCAGGCGGTGCTCTTCCAACGGCAGGCCCGAGGAAAGCGCCTGGGCGGTCGCCGTCACGCCATGCAGGCGGGTGATTTCAACCAGGCAGTCCAGCAGCGGATCGTCGTGTGCGGCGCGAGCGTCGGCACGCCATTCTCGGGCTGCCTTTTCAGATAACTTGTCCATCTTCGTCATCCAACAGGTCCAGATGTTCCGAGAGCCGCGCGCGCTGTTGCTTACGCTGGGTGAGTTTCTGTTGTGCCTGTACAGGCAGATCGGTCAAACGCAAGGTGCCATTGGCGATCAAGGCGTCTATCAGGTCTTCCAGGACGCGGACAAAGTCCGCGTCCAACTGCGAAAATTCTTTGCCCTGGGGCGTCATATGGCCTCCTTGCGACCCAACCCCGGTCAGGGCTTGGCGTTGGGCGCGTTCAGCGGCACGAGCGTGGGCGGCAGCGTACCTTCGTTATATTGGACGCGCACCGGAGCCAGGCGGGCAGCATCGGGAACCGTCGAATTGCAAAGCTTGATCACTTCGTCGGTTACCACAAGCTTGCCGTTTTCCTCAGGCATTTCGTTGCGCGCGGGTTGCAAAGACAGCGCCGGCAGCAGCGTGTGCGACAGCGCCAGCCAGCGATATTGCGCAAGCTTGAGGTCGTAGATGCCGTTGGTCAATGCGCGGCGCGATTCGAACAGTTCGTTCTCGGTGTCCAGCAAGTCCAGCAGCGAACGCTGGCCGATCTGGAATTGCTGAGCGTAGGCATCGCGCACCTTGGTGGTAGCCACTTCGTGGTCACGCAGGAAAGGCAGCTTCTGGCTCAGGCTGACAATATTGTTCCAGGCCACGGCCAGATCTTGCTGCACGTTGCGGCAGGTGTAGTCGCGGATGTCCCGCGCGGCATAGGACTGCGCGGCGGTCTGGCGCACGCGGGCGGCATCGGCGCCGCCGCGGTACAGGTTATAGCTCATCACGACCTGGACGCTGGAGCTTTGGATGTCGCGGCTCTGCGGCGTGGGGTCGTTCTGGTCGCGGCCGGTAGAGGCCACGAATTCAAACTTCGGCGAAAACGCGCCCTTGGACGACGACACGCCCGCTTCGGCGGCCTGCAGTCCGGCCTGCTTGGACAGGAAGCTGGGGTTGCGGCGCAGCGAATCATTGAAGTTGCCGGGTTTGACCGGCAGTTTGTCGCCCACTTCGGGCGTCGGCTGCATGGCTTCGGGCGGGAAGGCGCCGGTAACACGCTGGAAGCGTTGCTGCACATCAAGCAGGTTGGCGCTTTCCGTCATCAGGTTGGTCTGGGCCAGCGACAGGCGACCACCCGCTTGTTCCAGATCGACCCGGCGGCCGACGCCGGATTCCGTGCGTTCGCCGATTTGTTTCAGCGTCTGCTCGTGCAGCGAATAGTTCTGCCGCGCCAGCAATTCCATGTCGCGATAGCGCTGCAGGTCGATATAGGCCTGTACCGCCGCAAAAGCGGTGGAGTCGCTGGTGGCCAGCACGTCATAGAAGCGCGCCAGCTTGTCGAAGCCGGCTTGCTTGACGTCATTGCTGGTGCGGAAACCATCAAATATCAATTGGCGCAATTCGACGTTGTAACCAGGGCGGCTCCAGTTTTGGGAACCTACGCCGGGGACGTTGTTGCGGTATTCACGGCCGACATAACCCAACGCGTTGACCTGCGGGAAAAACGCTGCGCGCGCCACCGACTGGCCTTCGAGCGAAGCCTGGAAATCGTGGTACTTGGCCTGGATCTCGGGATTGCTGAGCAGCGTTTGTTCAACGATCTGGTTCAGCGTCACGGCGGGTTGTCCGGCAGCAGGGGCAGCGGCGGGCGCGGCGGTCTGCGCGAAGGCAGCGGGAACAAAGGCCAGGGCAATTATCGAAGTCGTGCTTTTGAGCAAAAACGAAGCCATAGTGATTATTCGCGAGTCAGGTTGGATTGAATGGCCGCCATGTTGTATGCAAATGTCATATTCTTCGAGTCAAGATTTGTTAAGTCTTGCTGGATGCAACGGGCCGGCCATGAGATTTCTTCGCGCAACATCACCTAAAAGCACTGAATTTGCACGAACTTCACAATATATGAATGTCCATATTTTAATTAATGCGTTTTATTGCGCATTATTTCGAATAAGGGGCAGTCATAGTGAAACCGGATTATATCGTTTTGATAATTTTGTATCTATTTTCTTTAACTAAAATCTTGAGCGTGATTAATTTCCCACAGTGTTCGACATGTTCGGATTCGCGATTGAGGGGACAGATTCCGTAACGAACATGGTAGTGTTAGTACTAGTATGTATGGTGTGGTTGTACTAGGTTCAGACCCTGGGCATAATTCCGACATGCCGCAGTGGCCGGCGCGGGAGCGATTTGCTTTTCAACCGCGCGAGGCACGAGCCGGATTGTCTATTTGCAGAGCGCATCCATGGCCCAAACCCTTTACGACAAACTCTGGGACGCCCACATCGTCCACCAGGAATCAGACGGCACCTGTCTGCTCTATATCGATCGCCACCTGCTGCACGAAGTCACCAGCCCGCAGGCGTTCGAGGGCTTGGCGATCGCCGGGCGCAAACCGTGGCGCACGGGTGCCAACCTGGCCGTCGCGGACCACAACGTCCCCACGATCAATCGCGCCCAGGGCATCGACGATCCTGTGTCCCGCCTGCAAGTGGACACGCTGGACACCAACTGCGATAAGTACGGCATCACCGAATTCCGCATGAATGACCTGCGCCAGGGCATCGTGCACGTGATCGGCCCGGAGCAGGGCGCGACCTTGCCCGGCATGACCGTCGTCTGTGGCGACTCGCACACCAGCACGCACGGCGCGCTGGGCGCGTTGGCCTTCGGCATCGGCACGTCGGAAGTCGAGCACGTGCTGGCGACGCAGACGCTGTTGATGAAAAAAGCCAAGAGCATGCTGATCAAGGTGGAAGGCGAATTGCCCTTCGGCTGTACGGCCAAGGACGTCGTCCTGCACATCATCGGCATCATCGGTACGGCTGGCGGCACGGGCCACGCCATCGAATTCGCAGGCAGCACCATCCGCGCGCTGTCCGTGGAAGGCCGCATGACGGTCTGCAACATGGC
>NZ_DBHKZA010000104.1:3615-8618 GCF_057314935.1 Achromobacter sp. | reverse complement strand
CCGGTGGATTCCCGCGTGCCGGATCCCGACCGCGAAAAAGACGACGTGCGCCGCAGCGGCATGGAACGCGCCCTGGAGTACATGGGCCTGAAGCCCAACACGCCGCTGACAGACATCCGCGTGGACCGCGTCTTCATCGGCTCGTGCACCAACTCGCGCATTGAAGACTTGCGCGCGGCCGCCGTCGTGGCCCGCGGCAAACGCGTGGCCTCGAACGTGCGCCAGGCGATGGTGGTGCCGGGATCGGGACTCGTCAAACAGCAAGCCGAACGCGAAGGCCTGGACAAGATCTTCATCGAAGCCGGTTTTGAATGGCGCGAGCCGGGGTGCTCGATGTGCCTGGCGATGAACGCCGACCGCCTGGAACCGGGCGAGCGTTGCGCCTCCACGTCGAACCGTAACTTCGAAGGCCGGCAGGGTCAGGGCGGCCGCACGCACCTGGTCAGCCCCGCCATGGCCGCCGCCGCCGCCGTGGCCGGCCATTTCGTCGACGTCCGCACGTTCCGTTAAGCGAATCAGCTCCGAGTACCGACATCATGCAAGCATTTACCACTCACGAAGGCCTGGTGGCTCCGCTCGACCGCGAAAACGTCGACACGGACCTCATCATCCCGAAGCAATTCCTCAAATCCATCCAGCGCACGGGCTTCGGCCCGAACCTCTTTGACGAACTGCGCTACCTGGATCACGGCGAACCCGGCATGGACAACAGCAAGCGTCCGCTGAACCCGGATTTCGTGCTGAACCAGCCGCGTTACCAGGGCGCTTCGGTGCTGCTGGCGCGCAAGAACTTCGGCTGCGGCTCCAGCCGCGAACACGCGCCCTGGGCGCTGACGCAGTTCGGTTTCCGCGCCATCATCGCGCCGTCTTACGCCGACATCTTCTTCAACAACAGCTTCAAGAACGGCTTGCTGCCGATCGTGTTGTCCGAATTGGAAGTGGCGCGCCTGTTCGACGAAGTCAAAGCCTTCCCGAACTACAAGTTGAATATCGATCTGGACCGCCAGGTCGTGATTGCCCCGGACGGCCGCGCGATGGGCTTCGACATCGAGCCCTTCCGCAAGTATTGCCTGCTGAACGGTTTCGACGACATTGGCCTGACGCTGCGCCATGCCGACAAGATCCGCGCCTTCGAGGCCGAGCGCCTGACCCGCCATCCGTGGCTGGAAAGCCGTCCCATCGCCTGAACCCCATTCTGACCACAGGATCGTTTCTTAAATGACCCACCACATTGCAGTCTTGCCGGGTGACGGCATCGGCCCGGAAATCGTTGAACAGGCCGTGCGCGTCCTGAATGCGCTGGACGTTTCCTTCGACATCAAGCAGGCCCCCGTGGGCGGCGCCGCGTTCGACCAGTTCGAACACCCGCTGCCGCCGGCCACGCTGAACCTGGCCAAGGAATCGGACGCGGTGCTGTTCGGCGCCGTCGGTGACTGGAAGTACGACAGCCTGCCGCGGGAATTTCGTCCGGAGCAAGCCATCCTGGGCCTGCGCAAGGCGCTGGGCCTGTTCGCCAACCTGCGTCCCGCCATCCTGTACCCCGAGCTGGCCAGCGCCTCGTCGCTCAAGCCCGAGATCGTGTCCGGCCTGGACATCCTGATCATCCGCGAACTGACCGGCGACATCTATTTCGGCACGCCGCGCGGCGTGCGTTCGTCGCCCGACGGCGCCTTCACGGGCGAGCGCGAAGGCTACGACACGATGCGCTACGCCGAATCCGAAGTACGCCGCATCGCGCGCATCGGCTTCGAATCGGCCCAGAAGCGCAACAAGAAGCTGTGCAGCGTGGACAAGGCCAACGTGCTGGAAACCTCGCAGTTCTGGCGCGATATCGTCATCGAGGTGGCGCGCGAATATCCCGATGTCGAGCTGTCGCACATGTACGTCGACAACGCCGCGATGCAACTGGTGCGCAACCCGCGCCAATTCGACGTCATCGTCACGGGCAATCTTTTCGGCGACATCCTGTCGGACGAAGCCGCCATGCTGACGGGCTCGATCGGCATGCTGCCGTCCGCGTCGCTGAATGCCGGCGGCCAAGGCTTGTACGAGCCCAGCCACGGCTCGGCGCCCGATATCGCCGGCCAAGGCATCGCCAACCCGTTGGCGACGATCCTGTCGGCTGCCATGTTGCTGCGCTACTCGCTGAACCTGGCGCCGCAGGCCGACCGCATCGAAGCCGCCGTGCGTCGCGTGCTGGCCGACGGCTTGCGCACCGCCGACATTTTCGAGCCGGGCACGACGAAAGTCGGCACGGCAGGCATGGGCGACGCAGTTCTCAAAGCCCTGGCCTGATTTGCCTGGCAAGGGGTGCGCCCTTGCGGCGCAGCCCCGAATTCCAAGGGCCGCCCGCAAGGCGGCCCTTTTTGTCGTCCTGTTGCGACGGCGCTGCGAAAGGCCTGTCCGCGTCTTGCGACCCCTTTTTTTTAAAGCTGCGCTGCAACATCAATGCGTGCATTCTGATAAATTGTTGAATTGCACGTTTTTTTCCACCCAGACCTTGTCTCCACCTTTATAGAGCGATTGAAATGAATCAAGCAGTAGGCCTTGTCGGCTGGCGCGGAATGGTCGGCTCGGTGCTCATGCAACGCATGCGCGACGAGAACGACTTCGCACTGATCGAACCGGTGTTCTTTTCCACCAGCAACGCTGGCGGCGCTGCGCCCACTTGGGCCGAAGGCGCAGGTCCGTTGCAAGATGCCTACGATATTGATGCTCTGAAAAAACTGCCGATCATCGTGACGGCGCAAGGTGGCGATTACACGTCCGAGGTCTACCCGAAGCTGCGCGGCGCTGGCTGGAACGGCATCTGGATCGATGCGGCCAGCACCCTGCGCATGGCCGACGACGCCATCATCGTGCTGGATCCGGTCAACCGTCCCGTGATCGACGCGGCGCTCAAGCGCGGCGTGCGCAACTTCATCGGCGGCAATTGCACCGTCAGCTGCATGCTGATGGGTCTGGCCGGGCTGTTCAATAACGACCTGGTGGAATGGATGACCACCATGACGTACCAGGCCGCATCCGGTGGCGGCGCGCAGCACATGCGCGAACTGCTGACCCAGTTCGGCGAAATCAACCAGGCGGTCAAGCCCCTGCTGAACGACCCCGCGTCGGCCATCCTGGAAATCGACCGCGGCGTGCTGGCCAAGCAAAAGGATCCTGCGCTGCCCCACGAACATTTCGGCGTGCCGCTGGGCGGCAACCTGATCCCCTGGATCGACAAGGACCTGGGCGACGGGATGTCGAAGGAAGAGTGGAAGGGCGAAGTCGAAACCAACAAGATCCTGGGCCGCGGCGCCGCTTTCGGCACGGCGCCTACCCCGATCGACGGCCTGTGCGTGCGCATCGGCGCGATGCGCTGCCACAGCCAGGCGCTGACCATCAAGCTCAAGCGCGATGTGCCGCTGGACGAAATCGAAGCGCTGATCGCCCAAGGCACGCAATGGGCCAAGGTCATTCCGAACACCAAGGAAGCGACCGTTTCCGCACTGACCCCGGTTGCCGTGACGGGCACGCTGGATATTCCGGTGGGCCGTCTGCGCAAGCTGTCGATGGGTTCGCAATACCTGGGCGCCTTCACGGTGGGCGACCAATTGCTGTGGGGTGCCGCCGAGCCGCTGCGCCGCATGCTGCGCATCGCGCTGGCCGAAGCCTGATGCCGTTTCAGGCGCCCCGTTTTGGCGCCTGATTCCGCGGTTTGGCAAACAAGGGCACCTGCGGGTGCCCTTGATGTTTATGCAATCGTCAAAGCAGTGTGGTGGATGTGCCCGCGAGCCAACGCCAATGCGCCTTTCAGGTTTGTGAAATGCGCGTCATCCATTACACTTTTCCGGTGAATTGAGGCCTGTTCTCGCTTAACTGGCAAGAACGGGCTCCAGCCCGTAATTCGACTACAAGAACGGAATTCCAGCTTATGACCCAGCGTTCGCGCCACGTGAAGCATGCCCGCCGTTTGAAAACCCTTCAATGGGCGATCGCCCTGGCGATAGGGTCGAGCATGTGCAGTTCGGCGCTGGCCATGCGCGTGGGGCATTCACGTGTCGTATCTGTGCCGGGCGCGCCCTTGCAGGCCGTGGTGGGTTTGCAGGAACTGACTCCCGACGAGGTGTCCACGCTGAAGGTGAAGGTGGCGGACGAAGCCGCCTGGGAGCGCGCTGGCCTGAAGCCACCGGTGCCGCTGGCCAGCATGGTGGTCAGAATCGAAGACGGGCTGGATGGTACGCGCAAGAATCTGCGCGTTCGCGGCGCGCAGCCGCCGGCAAGCGGAGCGGTGGACTTGCTGCTGGATATCAGCTCCAGCTCCGGGCAGCGCCAAGTGCAGGTCAGCGTCCTGGTACCGTTGCGCGGAACCGGCGCCGATGTGACGCCGGCCGCGGTGGGCACGCCGGGACGGACCGGCGGCACGTCGGGCTCCGTCAATGTGAAATCGGGCGACAACCTGTTCGCCATTGCCCAGCGCAATGCAGTGCCCAACGCGTCGGTCTACCAGATGCTGGTCGCGCTGTGGCGCGCCAACCCTGAGGCGTTCATCCAGAACAATATGAATCTGGTGCGCGCCGGGCAAAAACTGAATATTCCGGATGCGGCGACGGTCCGGGCGATCGACCCCGCGGAAGCGCGCCGCATCTTCAATGAACACGCCGAGGCGTTTGCCAAGTACCGTGCCCGGCTTGGCGCCGCAGCTGGCGCCAATCCGTCGGTGGTGAAGGGCCAGGACGCGGCATCCGGCACGGTCGCCCGCCCGGGTGACACGGGCGTGGCCAGCGCCGCGCCGACGCAAGACCGCGTCCGCCTGTCCACCGGCCAGACGCAGGATAGCGCCGCCGCGCAAGCGGAAGCGCAAGCCGATGCCCGGACGTCGTCCGAGCGCGCGATGAAAGACGTCGAAGGCCGCGTGAATCAGCTGCAGGCCAATGTGGATGACTTGAACAAGGCCGTCGCCCAGCAGGGCGCCACCGGGGCCAGCGGCGCAGCGGGTGCTTCGGGTGGTCCTGGGACTC
>NZ_DBHKZA010000104.1:0-3515 GCF_057314935.1 Achromobacter sp. | reverse complement strand
CAGGCACTCCGGGTGCCGGTGGTGCTTCAGGTGCCGCAGGTACTTCGGGTGCCGCAGGCACTCCAGGCGCAGGCGGTACTCCGGGCGCAGCAGGTATTCCGGGCGCAGCCGGTACTCCGGGCGCAGCCGGTACTCCGGGCGCAGCAGGTACTTCGGGCGCAGCAGGTACTTCGGGCGCAGCAGGTACTCCGGGCGCAGCAGGTACTCCGGGCACGGCAGGTGCGCCGGGTGCGACAGGTACTCCGGGCGCAGCCGGTACCGCGGGCGCCGCAGGCACCCCGGGCGCGTCCTCTGCCGACAAGGCGGCGGGAACGGCTCCGACCAACGCCAAGGACCTCACGTCCGGCATGCCCGGCTGGCTTGCCGATAATCTGCTCGTCATCGTCACCGCCGTGCTGGCGCTGATCGCATTCGCCATCGCCTGGTTGCTGCGCCGTGCCGGGGCCCGGCGCGGGGACGACGACGAGGAAACGTACGCCTATAACGAGCCTGCGCTGGACACGGCAGCGCTGAACCGCAAGCTCGATACGATCAATCTCGACCTGGACGAACCGCCCACGGACGAACCGCGCCGAGTCAGCGGTCCACGGGTTTGAATAATGTCTAGAGTTGCATTGGGGCTGGCGTATGACGGCTCCGCTTGGCAGGGTTGGCAGACGCAGCCGCACCGGCAGACGGTGCAGGACACGCTGGAATCCGCCCTGGCCAGTTTTTGCGGTGTGGAAGGTACCGTTCCCACGATTTGCGCCGGCCGAACCGATACCGGCGTGCATGGCGCGATGCAGGTGGTCCATCTGGACACGACGCTGGACCGCCGCATGGAATCCTGGGTGCGGGGCGTGAACGCGTTTCTGCCCCCCAGCGTTTCGGTGCAGTGGGCGCAATCGGTGTCCGACGAGTTCCATGCGCGCTTTTCCGCGCGCGCCCGCACCTACGTTTATTTGCTGTGGCGCGGCCGGGTCCGGCCGGCGCTATGGGCGGGAAGGGCGGGCTGGTGCTTCCAGCCGCTGGATGTGGCGGCCATGCGGACTGCCGCGCAGGCGCTGCTGGGCGAACATGATTTCTCCAGTTTCCGGTCCTCGCAATGCCAGGCCAAGCATCCGGTGCGCCACATGCACCGGCTGGAAATCGAAGAGCGCGGGCCTTTCCTGGTGTTCACCTTGAAGGCCAATGCGTTCCTGCATCACATGGTGCGCAACATCATGGGCGCGCTGTTGCAGATCGGGCAGGGCAGGGAGTCCGTGAACTGGATGGCGCAGCTGTTGTCCTGGCGCGACCGCAAGCTCGGTGCACCCACGTTTTCGCCGGATGGCCTGTATTTGTCCGCGATTGATTATCCGGCTGAATTCGGCCTGGAAGAATTGGACGGCGGGTCGTTGTTGCTGTCGCCGTTCACGCAGACCTATTAGGAAAGCGCTGTAACCCAAGGCGCGTTTCCCGCGCCCACTTGGAGGTCTTTGCCATGCAACGCCGCGCGTTTTTGAAGCAAACCGCCTTGGGCGCCGCCGCAGGCAGCGCCGCGCTGGCGGCACCGGCTTTTGCGCAAGACGCGCCCACCGTGTCTTGGCGGCTGGCGTCCAGCTTCCCGAATGAGTCGCCCACGCTGTTCGCGGGCGCGGAGGACGTCGCGCGGTATGTGGCTGAAGTCACCGATGGGCGCTTCCGTATCGAGATCTTTCCCGCTGGCGATCTGGTGCAGTCCGGCCAGGTGCTGGAAGCCGTGCAGCATCGTGTCGTGGAGTGCGGCCATACCGCGTCGACCCGGTATTTCGACATGGATCCCGCGCTGTGCTTTGACGCCGGGGTGCCATTCGGCCTGAATACCCGGCAGATGAATGCCTGGATGACCCAAGGCGAAGGCCTGGCGCTGACGCGCGTGCTGTTCGACAAATACAACATCTTGAATTTCCCTTGTGGCTACACCGGGGCGCAGATGGGGGGCTGGTTCCGCGGCGAGGTCAAGACCGTGGATGACCTGCGTGGCTTGAAGGTCAAGGCGGGCGGCTTTGCCCGGCACGTGCTGGCGCGTCTGGGAGCGACGCCGGTCGAGGTGGCGGTTTCGGATACCTATGCCGCGCTGGAGGACGGAACGGTCGACGCCGTGGCGTGGGTCGGCCCCCATGACGACGAAAGCCTGGCGCTCTACAAGGTTGCCAGGAACTATTACTTTCCGGGATGGTGGGCGGGCACCCTGCAATTGTCGCTCTACGTGAATCAGGACGCGTACGATGAATTGCCCAAGCCGTATCAATCCGCGCTGGCGTTGGCCTGCCGCATGGCCACGGGCAACATGATCGCCAAGTACGACGCGGGCAACCCGGACGCGCTGCGCCGGCTGGTGTCGCGCGGCGCACAACTGAAGGCGTTTCCCAAGCCCGTTCTGCAGGCGTGCTACGAGGCTTCGCTGGCCGCCTATAAAGAGATGGGCGCCAAGGACCCGATGTTCAAGAAACTGTACGAAAGCATGACGACTTTCCGGGACAAGGAAGTGCCCTGGTTCCGCGTGGCCGAAGGCAGTTTCGATAATCTGATCGCCACGTTGGGCCAACCGGGCGCCTGAACCCCTCTGGCGCGCCGGATATACTGGTCCTGCACGTCGCGTTGGGCGACATAAGTGATGAGTTTCATGCGCACACGCATCAAGATCTGCGGATTGACCCGCGAACAGGACATCGAAGCCGCCGTGTCGGCGGGCGTCGACGCGATCGGTTTTGTCTTCTACGCCAAGAGCAAGCGCTGCCTCACGCCGACGCGCGCCGCGCAACTGCGCCGCACGGTGCCGGCGTTCGTGGACGTCGTGGCGCTGTTCGTGAATCCGGATCCCGCGGATGTGCAGGCCGTGCTGGATCAGGTTGGGCCCGAACTGCTGCAGTTCCACGGCGACGAGACGCCGCAGGATTGCGGCCGCTACGGCCATCGCTTCCTGCGCGCGTTCCGCGCAGGCGCGCCGGGCCTGGATACGGCGGAAGACCTGGCTGCCAGCTGCCGCGCCTATGGCGAAGCGGCGGGGTGGCTGTTCGACAGCTACAGCGCCGGATACGGGGGCAGCGGGCACGGATTCGACTATGCCTTGCTGGACGAGGTGCGTGCGGATCCTGTGTCGCGGCCGTTGATTCTGTCGGGTGGATTGAACGGCGAAAACGTCGGTCAGGCCATCGAGTGGGTGAGGCCTTGGGGGGTCGATGTCAGTAGTGGCGTCGAAGTCGAGCAAGGAATAAAAAGTTCTGATAGAATCTCGTTCTTCGTTGATGCAGCACATGCAGCGGACACGAAATTGAAGGGAAAAAGTAGTGCAGGCGGATGAGGTTTTGGCGTTGGTTTTAAGCACCAACGCCGATGCTTAAAAGCAAAACTTCAAACGCAATGAAAACAGCAAAAAGTTCTTCAAGACGATTTGCACAGTTCAAAAAAGCACTATATAATTCTTCTTCTTTGCAGGCGGTTAGCTCAGTTGGTTAGAGCGCCACGTTGACATCGTGGAGGTCGTTGGTTCGAACCCAATACCGCCTACCAGA
>NZ_DBHKZA010000103.1:0-17801 GCF_057314935.1 Achromobacter sp. | reverse complement strand
TCATCGATCAGACGTTGAACAGGAAGTTCATCACATCGCCGTCCTGCACGATGTATTCCTTGCCTTCGGCGCGCATCTTGCCCGCTTCCTTGGCGCCCTGCTCGCCCTTGTACGTGATGAAATCTTCGTACGCGATCGTCTGCGCGCGGATGAAGCCACGCTCGAAGTCGGTGTGGATGACGCCTGCGGCTTGCGGCGCGGTGGCGCCGATGGCCACCGTCCAGGCGCGCACTTCCTTCACGCCGGCGGTGAAATAGGTCTGCAGGCCCAGCAGCTTGAAGGCGGCGCGGATCAGGCGGTTCAGGCCCGGCTCTTCCATGCCCATGTCGGACAGGAAGGCTTGGCGGTCGGCGTCGTCCAGGTCCACGATTTCGGATTCGATGGCGGCGCAGATGGCCACGACCGGCGCGTTGCGCGCGGCGGCGAATTCGGTCAGGCGGTCCAGCAGCGGGTTGTTCGTGAAGCCGTCATCGGCCACGTTGCCCACGTACATCGCGCGCTTGGCGGTGATGAAGCACAGCTGGGCGATGTCGGCCTTTTCTTCGGTCGTCAGGTCCAGCGCGCGGATCGGCTTGGCTTCGTTCAGCTGGGCAATGCACTTTTCCAGCACGGCCACGATGCGCTGCGATTCCTTGTCGCCGGAACGCGCGGTCTTCTGATGACGCTGCAGGGCCTTTTCGGCGGTCTGCATGTCGGCCAGCGCGAGTTCGGTCTCGATGACTTCGATGTCGGCGATCGGGTCGACCTTGCCGGCCACGTGGATCACGTTCGGATCTTCGAAGCAGCGCACGACGTTGACGATGGCGTCGGTTTCACGGATGTGCGACAGGAACTGGTTGCCCAGGCCTTCGCCCTTGCTCGCGCCGGCCACCAGGCCCGCGATGTCGACGAACTCGACAGTGGCCGACAGGATGCGTTCGGGCTTGACGATTTCAGCCAGCTTCTGCAGACGCGGATCCGGCACCTCGACCACACCGACGTTGGGTTCGATGGTGCAGAACGGGTAGTTCTCGGCGGCGATGCCGGCGCGGGTCAGAGCATTGAAGAGTGTCGATTTGCCAACGTTGGGCAGGCCGACGATGCCGCATTGCAGAGCCATGGGAATCCTGTGTAAGTACGGTATTGATCGTTAACGTTCTAGTTTACCCCGGCCGGGGGCTGGGGCACTTGCCGCGGCGCAGGGGATGCGGCCCCGCTAACTGGCGGCGGACGGCGCCCAGCGCATGACGGCCCAGATCATCAAAATGGGGCCGGCGTTGAAAGTCGCATGCAGCAGGATGGCCGCGCCGATGCCGCGCCGCACGCGCATCCAGCCCAGCACCAGGCCGGTCAGCCACTGCGGCAGCACCAGCAGCGGCATCAGCCAGTACGGCGTCTTGCTGTAGACGAAGTTCGTCAGGTGCACGGCGGCAAAGGTCAGCGCCACCAGATGGAACACCAGGCCGAAGTGCTTCAGGTAATAGCGCCGCCAGGCCGTGTCCCAGCCCTTCAGGGGTTCTGCGC
Source organism: Achromobacter sp. (assembly GCF_057314935.1). Taxonomy (NCBI): domain Bacteria; kingdom Pseudomonadati; phylum Pseudomonadota; class Betaproteobacteria; order Burkholderiales; family Alcaligenaceae; genus Achromobacter; species Achromobacter sp. The sequence goes on along the minus strand of NZ_DBHKZA010000103.1, from coordinate 16,298 downwards.
GCTGGCGCGTTCCCCAGCATGCCAGGATCACGAACGCCGCCAGCAAGAGGCCCGTCCACAGCTTGGGGCCATACAGCACGACAGGCATCAGGGCCGGCACCAGCCACAGCACCTGCCGGGGACGGCGCAAGCCGTAGCGAAAGAGCATTTCCTCGACCAGAGGCGCCCACAGCACGGCGGTCAGCCACGGCAGGTTGGTGGGATCGATCCGGTGCGTCGCCCCGCCCATGCCGGCCGCCATCACGGCCACCGGTCCCAGCGCGAACAGGTTCAACGCCCACAGCAGCCCGGCCCACGCCAGCAGGCGCCCGGGGCCGATACCCGGCCACCAATCGGCCGCCAGGCTGCCGCCCGCGGAGCGCCCCGGCAAGCGCGCGACGGAGTGCGGATGGCGGATGTACCGCCAGAAATCCACGACCTCGTCGCGAAAGCGCATCTTGCCGGAGGGGGACTGCGGGCTGACGGACATCAGGCGACGTTGCCGCTATGCAGCTGGCGGGTGGCCAGCGCGAAATCGCCAGCCAGCATCGCCGGCACGACAGCGCGGCAGCGGTCGATGACGGCTTCGATTTCTTTCTGTTCTTCGCGGCGCGGCGGGTGCAGCACGAAGTCCGCCACCTGCTGGGCCAGATTCAGGGTGCGCGGATGGCCGATGCCGATGCGCAGGCGCCAGAAGTTGGGGCTGCCCAGCACGGCCTGGATGTCCTTCAGGCCGTTGTGGCCGGCATGGCCGCCGCCCTGCTTGAGCTTCACCTGACCCGGCAGCAGGTCCAGTTCGTCATGCAGCACCAGCACCTGCTCGGGCTCCAGCTTGTAGAAGCGGGCCAGCGCGCCGACCGCCTGGCCGGATTTGTTCATATAGGTGATGGGCTTGAGCAGCAGCACGTTGTCCGCGCCCAGGCGCGACTTGGCCACCATGCCGAAAAAAGACTTCTCCAGCGCAAAAGAAGTGCGCAGGTCGTCCGCCAGGTGGTCGGCCAGCCAGAAGCCGGCGTTGTGCCGGGTAGTTTCGTAGTCGGGACCGGGATTACCCAATCCCACGATGAGGCGTATGGGAATAGACATGATGAGGGTGTTTAAACCAAAAAACCCTGCGCATGCAAATGCACACGCAGGGTTTCGGGCATAAGCCGCAGGAAAGCCCGAAGGCCTTCCGGCAAGACTTAGGCGGCCGGAGCGGCGGCTTCGGCGTCGTCGGCGGCAGCGCCGCCCTTGACGATGGCAGCAGCCAGCAGCGGGTTGTCTTCACCGCCGTGGGGGACGTACGTCACGCCCATGGGCAGCTTGATGTCGGCCAGGTGGATCGAAGCGCCAGCCAGGATGTTGGTCAGGTCGACTTCGATGAACTGGGGCAGAGCCTTCGGCAGGCAGGTGATTTCCAGTTCGGTCGTCACGTGGCTGATGATGGCGCCCGACAGCTTCACGGCCGGCGAGATTTCAGCGTTCACGAAGTGCAGCGGCACCTTGGTACGCAGGGCTTGGTTGGCGTCGACGCGCTGGAAGTCCACGTGCAGGACTTGCGGCTTGTAGGCGTGCCATTGAACCGAACGCAGCAGAACTTGCTCTTCCTTGGCGCCTTCGAGCTGCATTTGCAGGATCGATGCGTGGAATTCTTCCTTACGCAGGGCGTGGTAGATCTCGTTGTGGTCGAGTTCGATGTTCAGGGGGGCAGCCGTACCACCATAGACAATGGCGGGAACGCGGCCCGCGCGGCGCAGGCGGCGGCTCGCACTCGAACCCTGGACGCTACGCGCAGTGGCGATAAATTTCATGGAAAACTCCAAAAACAAAATAAGGTGAAGAGGCTTCACCAGTTAGCGGCACGGCGCGCAACATGCGCGCCGTGTTGATTGCGCCTTGCCGCGACCAGCAAGGTGCAAAAACGGTGGTGGGCTGCCGCCCGGCTGACGCCTGCGCGTCAGTCGACGAACAGCGAGCTGACCGATTCCGCGTTCGAGATACGCAGGATGGTCTCGCCCAGCAGCGCGGCGCACGACAGCTGGCGGATCTTGCCGCTGGCCTGGCCTTGCTCGGAGAGCGGGATGGTGTCGGTGACGACCAGTTCGTCCAGTTCCGACGCTTCAATGCGGTCGATGGCGCCGCCCGACAGCACGGGGTGCGTGCAATAGGCGTAAACGGCGCCGGCGCCGCGGTCTTTCAGGGCCTGGGCCGCCTTGCACAGCGTGCCGGCGGTGTCGACCATGTCGTCCATGATGATGCAGGTGCGGCCGTCGACCTCACCGATGATGTTCATCACTTCCGACACGTTGGCGCGCGGACGGCGCTTGTCGATGATGGCCAGATCGGCTTCCAGTTGCTTGGCCAGGGCGCGGGCACGGACCACGCCGCCGATGTCCGGAGACACCACGACCAGGTTCGAGAAATTGCGGCGCCAGATGTCGCCCAGCAAGATCGGACCGGCGTAGATGTTGTCCACGGGGATATCGAAAAAGCCCTGGATCTGGTCGGCGTGCAGGTCCATCGTCAGGACGCGGTCGACGCCAGCCACTTGCAGCATGTTGGCCACGACCTTGGCCGAGATCGCAACGCGCGCCGAACGCGGGCGGCGGTCTTGGCGGGCATAGCCGAAATAGGGAATCGCGGCGGTGATGCGGCCAGCGGAAGCGCGGCGCAATGCATCGACCATGACCATGATTTCCATCAGGTTGTCATTGGTAGGGGCACAGGTGGGCTGCAGGACGAAGACGTCCTTGCCGCGCACGTTCTCGTTGATTTCGACCATCACCTCACCGTCCGAGAAGCGACCGACGGTCATCTTGCCCAGGGACATATCGAGGTGGTTGACTACGTCCACGGCCAGCCGAGTATTGGCCGTTCCCGTGAAGATCATGAAGCTATCGTTTGCCATGATGGATGATGCGATGGTCGTTGTAAGACACTAACGAGGTGATGCGGGGGTAATACGGTGAGATACGAAACACCAGCGAACCCGGAAAATAAAAAAGCTGCTGAACCCGGGCCAGTGTCTTACAGGCGTGTTCAACAGCTTTTTTATGTATTCGGTTGGCTGGGGAGGAAGGATTCGAACCTTCGCATGCCGGAATCAAAATCCGGTGCCTTAACCAGCTTGGCGACTCCCCAACTATCTTGCAATCCAATTCCGCAGTGGATGTTCAGTTAAACCGGCACAAGCCTGAACTAACCGAAACCCTGGATGCGTTGCGTTGTTTGTTTCAACAGCGCCGCGCATTATAGCGGATATTTCTGCTTTTGCCAAAACGGCTTCGGACAGTTCGGAAAACTCGGCGAATAAACATGCGCCTGATCCCGACATGCGAACTGGGATGCCCTGTTCGCTAAGCCACCGCGTTGCCCTGAGAACCTCAGGATAAAGACGGTGAACCACCGGCTCCAAATCATTTTTCCCGAAGGAAAAAGTTGGCGAAGCAAGAAAGTCCGCTATTGTGATGTAAGAAGAATCCCTTGTCAAATCGGGTGCCGAAAATATTCCAACAGTCGGCACGCTGGTATCCGGTTGCGCCACCAGATACGCGCGTTCAGGCAGCGCCACGGCGGTGAGGTCTTCGCCCACGCCTTCGGCGAATGCCGATTGCCCGAAAACGAATACCGGCACATCCGCGCCCAGCGGCAAGGCCAGCGCCATGAGCTCGCGGCGCGTCAGCCCCGTCCCCCACAACTTGTTCAGCGCGATCAGCACGGTCGCCGCGTCGCTGGAGCCCCCGCCCAGGCCACCGCCCTGCGGAATGCGCTTTTCCAACGCGATCTGCGCCCCCTGGCGCGTGCCCGTGGCGCGTTGCAGGGCATGGGCCGCGCGCAAGGTCAGGTCGTCGGCTTCAGAGACGCCGGGCAGATCGGAGGCCCGACTGATGACGCCATCCGCGCGCACCTCGAAATGCAGCGTGTCGCACAAGTCGATGAAGCGGAAGACCGTCTGCAGCAGGTGATAGCCGTCAGGGCGACGGCCCACCACATGCAGGAACAGGTTCAATTTGGCGGGAGCAGGAACGTCGTACAGAGTCACAGAAGACAACCGGTGCGGGACATGTCCACATTCTAGCCACGCACCGGCCGCCGCGCCTGCCCTCAGGCCAGTTGCGGCGCACCCGCGCCAGCCAGGCGCCCCGCGGGCGCGTCGATCACCTGCCCGTCCGGCAGCTTGAAGACGGACACGGCGCCCGCCAATTGGCGAGCCTGTTCTTCCAGCGCACCGGCAGCGGCGGCCGCCTCTTCCACCAACGCCGCGTTCTGCTGCGTCACGCTGTCCATCTGTGACACCGCGCGGTTGACCTGGTCGATGCCGCTCGCCTGCTCTTCGGAAGCCGCGGAGATTTCGCCCATCAGACGGGTCACGCGTTGCACGGAGTCCACGATTTCCCGCATGGTGGCGCCGGCGCTTTCCACCTGCTCGGATCCCTTGCCGACCGTCTGCGCGGAGTCCTCGATCAGTTGCTTGATTTCCTTGGCGGCGGCCGCGCTGCGCTGCGCGAGCGTGCGCACCTCGCTGGCCACGACCGCGAAGCCCTTGCCCTGTTCGCCGGCGCGCGCGGCCTCCACCGCCGCATTCAGCGCCAGGATGTTGGTCTGGAACGCGATGCCGTCGATCACGCCGACGATGTCGGCGATGCGGGACGAACTGCCGGAGATGGCGCGCATGGTCTCGACCACGCTGGCCACGGCGTCTCCGCCGCGCTGCGCCACGGCGGCGGACGTCGCCACCATGTGGTTGGCTTCACGCGCGGTGTCGGCGTTCTGCTTCACGGTGGACGCCAGCTCTTCCATGCTCGCCGCCGTCTCTTCCAGGGACGCAGCCTGCTCTTCCGTGCGGCTGGACAGGTCGGTGTTGCCCGCGGAAATTTCGCGTGCCCCCACATTGATCTCGTCCACGCCCCGGCGCACGGCGGACACCGTGCGCACCAGGCTGTCCTGCATGCCCTTCAAAGCGGCCAGCAGCGCGCCGATTTCGTTCTTGCCACGGTCGGCCACACGGCGGGTCAGGTCGCCTTCGGCGATGCGGCGGAAGATCTCGCCGGCTTCCAGCAACGGCCGCACGATCATGCGGCGGATCAGCACATGGGCGCCCACGGCCATCAACAAGCCCAGCGCCAGAATGCCGGCCAACAGGGAGGAGAACAAGGTATGGAAGAAGGAAATCTCCGCCATGGCGCCCTGCCCGGCCTCTTCGGCCCGGACCATGAAGGCGTCGCGCTCGCTGACCAGCAGTTCTTGCGCCTGTTGCGTGCCCTGCTTGAAATAGCTTTCCATGTCGCCCGCTTCCAGCACGCGGCCCACGCTTTGCAGATTGGCGCTGAGGTTGGTGTAGGCCTGGATCAGATCGGCGGACGCGGTCTTTTCTGCGGCCGACAAGCCACTGGAAAAGCCCTGGAAGGCACGGTCGCCCGAAGCGATGCGCTGGCGCGCCAGGCGCAGCGCCGTCGTGTCGCTGGTGTTGCCTTGCGCGACGCGCGTGGCATAGCGGCTCAAGTCGGTGCGGGCCGCCACCAGCGACAAGGCGGCGGTGTTCACCGCGTTGACCTGTTGCGAGGAAAGGCGATAGAGCTGGCCGACGTCCTGGTTGGTCTGGCGCAATGCGACAAAACCCATGCCCCCCACCAGCAGCTGAAACGTGAAAAAGATCGCGATGATTCCTAACAGCACCGTCGCGATGCGCGTGTTCCTGAACATAGGGCATTCTCCAAAAAAGGCGGCGACAGGTTGGCCGCCGCCGCACTTGCGGTCCGCGCGAGGGGTGGCCCCGCGCGGGCATGAGGAGAATTATTCAGTCCGGCCTGACTATTTCAAGCCGTAACACAACCGTCTTTGCCGCGTTTATTTGGCCGATTGCGAAATGCCGGGCGTGTTAGGCCCGGCCACGGGAAGCAGCCATGCCTGTTCAAAGAGGAAGGCGACGGAGCGCGAACGGCCCCGTCGGACTCAAGGCTGGTTGACGACCAGACGCACCGTGACGCGGCGGCCGGGCTCCAGGCGCTCAAGGACCAGCAACTGCGGCCCCAGCGTGTCGTAACGCGACAGCTTTGCACGCCAACCGCCTTGCTCGAAGGAGGCCGGGCGGCCTAATTCATCACGAGACACGTCGGAGGCTTCGGGTTGCGCCGGCAGTTTTCCGCGCAGCCAGTCGCGTAAACCGGATACCGGCACGCTGCTGCCCAGCGCGTCTTCGGCCAGGGCGTCGGGGTTGTCCGCGACAAGACGCGTGCCGTCGGCCTTGGTCAGGCTGGCGGCGCCGGGCTGGCCTTCCACGCGGGCCTCGGTCGAGCCCAAGGGATTGGTCAGGTCCAGCACGTAGCGCCGGCCGTCATCCGACCACGAGAAACCGCCTTGCACGGCGTTCTGCTTGCCGCTTTCTTCGTTCACGGTGATGGCGAAGCGGCCGATGCGCGAAAACGCATCGGGGCTGGCGCCTTCGATGGGTTTCGGCGTGGTGGTGCAGGCGGCCAGCGTCAATGCCAACACCGCCAGCAGCACCCAGCGCAACCAGGCCGCCACATCAGGCAAGCGTTGCACTCCAACCGTCACAGGCCCACTCCCAGACGCTTGACGACGTCCTGGACGGTCTTGTTCTTGGGATCTTTCATCAGCGCGGCGCGCAGCAGTTCCGTCGCCTGGTCGCGCTTGCCCTGGGACCACAGCACTTCGGCCAGGTGGGCGGCGATGTCGGCTTCCGGGCGCACGCTATAGGCGCGGCGCAGATATTCCGCGGCGGACTCGGATTCACCCATGCGGAACTTCACCCAGCCCATGCTATCCAGGATGAACGGATCGTTCGGCGACAGCTCGAGGGCCTGGGTGATCAGGTCGAGCGCTTCGGGCAGGCGCTGATTGTGGTCCGCCAGCGTGTAGCCCAGCGCGTTGTAGGCGTGGGCGTGGTCCGGATCCAGCGCGATGACCTGGCGCAGCATGCGCTCCAGGTCGGCCAGGCGGTTCTGGCGCTCATACAGCATGGCCAGTTCGTACTTGATTTCGACCGTGTCCGGCAGCGCCTGGTCGGCCGCTTCCAGCGTGCTCACGGCTTGCTGGATGCGGTCGGCGTCGCGCAGGATCTGCGCCTTGGTCAGCACGCCCAGCGTGCGCTCTTCGTCGTCTTGCGGACCGGCGGCGTCGATCATGGCCAGCGCATCGTCCACCCGGCCGCTCTTGGCGCGCAGGGCAGCCTGGCGCATGGCGACGGAATAGCGCAGCGTCGGGTCGTCGATGCGGCCCAGTTCCTTGATGGCTTCGTCGTACTGGCCCTGGTCTTCGGCGATGCGCGACAGCAGCACGTGGGCATCCGCCGCAGCGGCGCCTGCGTCCGTGGCGCCGGGTACGGTCGCCCGTTGGCGCTGCTGTTGCACGTCCAGGTATTGCTGAAGCAGAGTCTTGGCTTGCGGCAGCTGGCCCGCCTTGTAGGCCAGTTGGGCCTGCATGAAGAGCAAGTCGAAGTCTTCCGGCGAACGGCGCGACATGGCCTGCAATTCAGCCAGCGCCCCGTTGTAGTCGCCGCTGTCGGCCAGTTGGCCGGCCAGCATCAGGCGGACCTTGCGGGCGCCGGGATTGCGGTTGATATAGGCGCGGGCTTCGGTCTGGGCGCGTTGCGGATCCACCTTCGAGCCGTATTCCAGCACGCGCTGGGCAGCGGCTTCGGACTTGGGATCCGCAGCCAGCGCGGCGCGGGATTCCTGCGCCGCGCGCTCGTAGTCGCCCGAGGCGGAAGCCACATCGGCCAGCGCCAGATGGGCGGCCGGCAGCTTGCGCACGCTGTCGCTGAGGGATTCGTCCAGGATGCGCAGGGCCAGGCGGCGGTCATTCAGGCGGCTCAGCACGGCCAAAGCCTGGCCGATGGCGGCCGGCTTGTCGCGCGAGGCGTCGATGCGGTTGCGCAGGGCTTGGGCCAGCCCCTTGGTCTGCCCGTTGGCGGCGGCCAGCGCCAGCTCGGTAGAGCTGGCCTCGACGTCGTTGGGCGACAGGCGCGCCCACACCCGGGCCGCTTCCAGCGCGCCGGGCAGATTGCCCCCGGCCAGCTGGAATTCCAGGCCGCGGCGGGCCAGGCGGGGATCGCCCGTGTCCCGGGCCAGGCCGATCATGGTGGTGGCAGCCGTGCCGTACATGCCGCGCTGGGCGGCGATCTCCGACGCGAGGACGCGGTAGAAGATGTCGGCGGTGAGCGATACGTAGGGCAATTGGCCCGGACGCAGGCGGATCACCTCGGTTTCGGGCTGGCGGTTCTGGGGCGCCATGCGGGGCCCGGTCGCGTCACGCGTCCGGCTGTCGGCCGCCTGGGCCGGCAGCGCAAAACCTGTTGCCAGCGCAAGCGCAAGCGTGGCGATCCCGATATTCATTTGTTTGAAAGACGACTTCACGCGGCCCGTCCGGTTGATGGCACAATCTTCGTACACGCAATTGATGATCTTACACTGGCTCATGCCGGAACTGCCTGAAGTTGAAACCACGCGTCGGGGAATCGACGCCGTCATCACTGGCCGGACGCTCAAGCGCCTGGTCGTCCATGAAGGCCGCATGCGCTGGCCGATTCCGCCGGACCTGCCTGCCCTGATCGGCGGCCGCGCCGTCCTGGAGTGCGCCCGCCGGGGCAAATATCTGCTGCTGCGGTTCGAGCATGGCACCCAGATCGTGCATCTGGGCATGTCCGGCTCGCTGCGCAGCGTGGCCCCCGGTGAATTCCTGCGCAAGCATGACCACGTCGAATGGATATTCGACGAAGCGGTCCTGCGCCTGCATGACCCCCGGCGCTTTGGCGCGGTGCTGTGGCACCCGGACGCCGATGGCCCCATCGACACCCACCCGCTGCTGGCCAAACTGGGCATCGAACCCTTCGACCCGCGCTTTGACGGGGCCTGGCTGCACCGGCACTTCAAGAACCACAGCGCCGCGGTCAAGCAAGTGCTGCTGGCCGGGCTGGCCGTGGTGGGGGTGGGCAATATCTACGCATCGGAATGTCTGTTCCGGGCGCGCATCAATCCCAAGACTCCGGCCAACAAGCTGTCGCCGGCCCGCTGCGACCGCCTGGCGGACATGGTCCGGGCCACGCTGGCCGATGCCCTGACCTCGGGGGGGAGCACCCTGCGAGATTACGTCGGCGCCACGGGCGAACCCGGGGCCTATTTCGAGATCCATGCGGCGGTCTACGAGCGCGAGGGTCTGCCGTGCCGGGTCTGCGCAACGCCGATCCGGCGCTTCGTCCAGGGTCAGCGGGCTACTTATTACTGCCCGAAATGCCAAAGAAACTAGCGCCGGCACGCTGAAAACCCCCGGGAAATCCCTGTAAAAACAAGGCCATTTGTTTATAGCGAACGTATTGCACGAAAACTAACGCCAAGCTATATTCCTTTCACACACCTATTCCTAGAACAGTGGAAGGAGCCTCCATGAGCAAGCAATTCGCCTCGCACGCCGACCTGGACGACAAGGTCGTCTCGTTCGAAAAACTGTCCGACAACGCCTATGCCTACACGGCCGAAGGCGACCCCAACACGGGCGTGATCATCGGCGACGAGGCCGTCATGGTGATCGACACCCAGGCCACCCCGGTCATGGCCCAGGACGTGATCCGCCGCATCCGCGAAGTCACCGACAAGCCGATCAAGTACATCCTGCTGTCGCACTACCATGCCGTGCGCGTGTTCGGCGCCTCCGCCTACAACGCCCAGGAAATCCTGGCCAGCCGCGACACCTACGACCTGATCGTCGAACGCGGCGAACAGGACAAGGCCAGCGAGATCGGCCGCTTCCCCCGCCTGTTCCGCAACGCCGAATCGATTCCGCCGGGCCTGGTCTGGCCGACGATGACGTTCAAGGGCGAAATGACCGTCAATCTGGGCAACCTGGAAGTCAAGCTGCTGCAAGTCGGCCGTGGCCACACCAAGGGCGACACCATCGCCTGGCTGCCCGAGCAGAAGATCCTGTTCGCCGGCGACCTGGTCGAATACCAGTCCACCCCGTACTGCGGCGACGCCTACTTCCGCGACTGGCCCAGCACGCTGGACGCGCTGTCGAGCTTCGAAGCCGAAAAGATGGTCCCTGGCCGCGGCCCGGCCTTGAAGAGCGCCACCGAAGTTCGCCAGGGCCTGGCCGGCACCCGCGCCTTCCTGACCGACCTGTACGGCGCCGTGAACCGCGGCGTGGCCGAAGGCCGCGACCTCAAGACGATCTATCGCGAAGTCTATGACTTCATGAAGCCGCGCTACAGCGACTGGGTGATCTTCGACCACTGCATGCCGTTCGACGTGTCGCGCGCCTATGACGAGGCCACCGGCCACACGCATCCGCGCATCTGGACCGACAAGCGCGACCTGGAAATGTGGGCGCAGCTGGAAGGCTGATCCCGACGGGCCGCGGTAGCCGGCGTTGACCGGAAGCGGCCCTGACCGAACTTGGCAAGAAGCGGAATCGCGCGTCGCAGGACGGCGCGCGGGGCCGCGACATAAAAACAAAATGACCCACACAGGAGACAACCGTGGGAGACATCGACTTTCAGGCGATGGAGTTCGCCTATGAAAAGCACGCCGACCAAAACGCCGGCACTGCGCCGCGGCACCAGGTCGTGGTCGTGGGCGCCGGTCCGGTCGGCCTGACCACGGCGCTGGACCTTGCCCGCCAGGGCGTGCGCGTCGTGGTGCTGGACGACGACTACCGCCTGTCCACCGGATCGCGCGCCATCTGCTTTTCCAAACGCACCCTGGAAATCTGGGACCGCCTGGGCGTCGGCCAGCGCATGATCGACAAGGGCGTGTCGTGGAACGTCGGCAAGGTCTTCTTCCGCGAGCAGGAAGTGTGGCGATTCGACCTGCTGCCCGAACCCGGCCATCGCCGCCCCGCCTTCATCAACCTTCAGCAGTACTACGCCGAAGGCTATCTGTATGAACAGGCGCGCCAGGAACCCAACATCGACCTGCGCTGGAAAAACAAGGTCGCTGGCGTGGTCCAGGCCGACGACGGCGTTGACCTGACGATCGACACTCCCGAAGGCCCCTACACGCTGCACGCCGATTGGCTGGTGGCCTGCGATGGCGCCCGTTCGCCGGTGCGCAAGCTGATCGGCCAGGAAAGCCATGGCCGCATCTTCCGCGACCGCTTCCTGATCGCCGACGTGAAGATGAAAGCGGACTTCCCGACCGAACGCTGGTTCTGGTTCGACCCGCCCTTCCACCCCAATCAATCCGTGCTGTTGCACCGCCAGCCCGACAACGTCTGGCGTATCGACTTCCAACTGGGTTGGAACGCCGACCCCGTCGAAGCCGTCAAGCCCGAGAACGTGCTGCCGCGCATCCGCGCCCTGCTCGGCCCTGACGCGCAGTTCGACCTGGAATGGGTCAGCGTCTATACCTTTGCCTGCGAGCGCATGGACAAGTTCCGCCATGGCCGCGTCGTGTTCGCCGGCGACTCCGCGCACCGCGTGTCGCCGTTCGGCGCAAGAGGCGCCAACAGCGGCGTGCAGGATGCCGAGAACCTGGCGTGGAAGCTGAAGCTGGTGCTGGCGGGCCTGGCGCCCGAAGCGCTGATCGACAGCTACAGCGCCGAGCGCGAATACGCGGCCGACGAGAACATCCTGAATTCGTCGCGCGCCACCGATTTCATCACGCCCAAAAGCGACATCAGCCGCAGCTTCCGCAACGCGGTGCTGAACCTGGCCAAGACGCATCCGTTCGCGCGTTCGCTCGTCAATAGCGGACGCCTGTCGCTGCCCGCCACCTACGGCGCGTCGCCCCTGAACACGCCGGACGCGGATACCTTCACGGGCCGCATGCTGCCCGGCGCGGTCGCGCTGGACGCGCCGGTAACGTGCCGCGGTGAGCAGGACTGGTGGATGGCGCAGTTGGACGGCGGCTTCGTCCTGGCGCTGTTCTGTGGCGATGCGCAACCCGGCGCCGACACGCTCCAGGCCCTGCAGGCCCTGCGCATGGCGCCGGTGCCCGTCAAGGCCGTCCTCGTCGCGGGCGCGCAATGCGACGTGTCCGGCCTGCCCGCCGACTTGCCGGTCGTGGCGGACACCGAAGGCTGCCTGGCCAAACGCTACGATGCGCAGCCCGGCACCGCCTACCTGATCCGTCCTGACCAGCACGTCGCCGCGCGCTGGCGCGCATTCGACGCCGATGCCGTCGCCCGCGCCGTCCGCCGCGCCACGGGCCACGCCTGAATCCAGAGGTCAACCCATCATGCTGATTACCGAAACCAATCTGAGCTCGCCGGACGACTTCTACGAAGCGTTGATCGAAACGCACCGCGACCTGACGAATGAGCAAAGCCAGGAACTGAACGCGGCGCTGATCCTGCTGCTGGCCAACCATCTGGGCGACGTGGCGCTGTTGCGCGAAGCGCTGCAACAGGCCCGCGCGTCGGTCGTGCAGTCGTAGGATGCGTTGCGCGCGGCTGGGTCGATGCGTTCCTTACAACCCGACCGCGAACGTATTCACGATCAGCGCGCGCAGCCACTGGTTGCCGCCATCTCGGTCCACCCGGCGCTGCCAGTACATGTTCGTCTGCAGCGCAGGCACCTTCACCGGCGGCGTCATGAAGCGCAGGCCGAACGGCGGCGCGGCGCTGGCGGCCAGCTTTTCAGGCACGGTCGCCAGCAAGTCCGTCGCGCTGACGATGTAGGGCACGGCGGAGAAGTGCGGCACGCTGAAGTGCTCAGCCAGTTCCACGCCCGCGCGCTCCATGGACTGGTTGACCTGCCCGTAAGGCGCGGCACGCGACACGATCAGATGCCGCTCGGCGCGAAACGCCTTGATGCCCATGCCCGCGTGCGCCGTGGGATGCGCCTGGCGGAACAGGGTCGCGTAGCCCTGCCGGAACAGCATGCGCTGCAGCGTGCCCGCCCCCATTTCATCGAACGCACCGATGGCCAAGTCCACCCGGCCCGATTCCATTTCACGCGGCAGGTCCGGCCCTTGCACGCGCACCGAATCGATGCGCACCTGCGGCGCCACCTGCACGCAAACCTCCATCAGCCGCGGCATGAAGTGGATTTCGCCCACATCCGTCATGGCCACCCGGAAGCGGCGGTTGCTGGTGGCGGCGTCGAACACGTCCTGATCCTGCAAGGCCTGGGTCAGCATCGTCAGCGCTTCGCTGACGGGACCCGCCAGCCGCTGCGCGCGCGGGGTGGGCAGCATGCCCTGCGCGGTACGCACGAACAGCTCGTCGCCAAAGGCCTCGCGCAGGCGGCGCAGGGCGTTGCTGACCGCGGGTTGCGTCAGATCCATCCGCCGCGCCACGGCCGACAGATTGCGGTCTTCCAGCAGGTGTTGGAACAGGATCAACAGGTTCAGGTCAACGTTGCGCAATTCCGCCATGCGGCCCCCTACTATTCACAAAATTTATAGTCTGTATTTTTGCATTCCCGTAGCCGCAACGGGCATTTTTTCCGACAATGGGGAATCGGCGCCCGGTTTTCCCGGCCCGCCCCAGATACCGACCGCGCGGCCAAGCACCGCGCCGCCACCCAGGAGGATTCCATGGAACTGAAATATCAGACCGGCTTCGGCAACGACTGCGCGACCGAAGCGCTGCCCGGCGCCCTGCCCGTAGGCCGCAATTCGCCGCAGCAATGCCCGTACGGCCTGTATGCCGAGCAATTGTCCGGCACCGCCTTCACCGCCCCGCGTAGCGAAAACCGCCGCTCATGGCTGTACCGCATCCGCCCGGGCGCGCAGCACAAGCCGTTCGAGCCCTTTGCCGGTGCGGCAGGCTGGGAAAGCACCTTCGGCCATGGCCCGGTCACGCCCAACCAGTTGCGCTGGAGCCCGATGCCCATCCCTGACGCCCCTACCGACTTCCTGGAAGGCGTGAAGACCTGGGGCGGCAACGGCGGCCCCGACGAACAGGGCGGCGTAGCCATCCACATGTACGCGGCCAACCGGTCGATGCAAGGCCGCTATTTCTACAACGCCGACGGCGAACTGCTGCTGGTGCCCCAGCAAGGCCGCCTGCGCCTGGCCACCGAGCTGGGCCTGATCGACCTTGAACCCCTGGAAATCGCCGTGATCCCGCGCGGCGTGCGCTTTCGCGTCGAACTCCTGGACGGCGCCGCGCGCGGCTACATGCTGGAGAACTTCGGCGCCGCCCTGCGCTTGCCGGAACTCGGCCCCATCGGGTCGAACTGCCTGGCGAACGCGCGCGACTTCCAGACGCCGGTCGCCTGGTATGAAGACGTGGAAGGCGACTTTGAACTGATCGCCAAGTTCACGGGCGGATTCTGGCGCGCATCCATCGACCATTCGCCGCTGGATGTCGTGGCCTGGCATGGCACGCACGCGCCCTACAAGTACGACCTGCGCCACTTCAACACCATCGGCTCGATCAGCTTCGACCATCCTGACCCGTCGATCTTCACCGTGCTGACCGCGCCGTCCGACACCCCGGGCACGGCCAACATGGACTTCGCGATCTTTCCGCCGCGCATCCTGGCCATGGAAGACACGTTCCGTCCGCCCTGGTTCCACCGCAACGTCGCCAGCGAATTCATGGGCCTGATCCAGGGTGTGTACGACGCCAAGGCCGACGGCTTCGCCCCGGGCGGCGCCAGCCTGCACAACTGCATGAGCGGCCACGGCCCCGACGCCGAGACCTTCGAGAAGGCCTCGCACGCCGACACGCACGCCGCCCATTACATCCGCGACACGATGGCGTTCATGTTCGAAACGCGCCGCGTCATCCGCCCGACCGGGCAGGCCTTGGCCTCGGTAGAATTGCAGGGCGACTATTACCGGTGCTGGCAGGGCATCGTGAAGCACTTCGATCCCAAGAAGGCGTGACGGCGCTACGACGCTGATCCCCAGCCACGGCGATGCGCGCAAGCGCATCGCCGTTTGGCTTTTGAATTTTCCGGCGCCGCTGCCCGCCAGACCTGCCGGCCACCCCACACCATTAAAGAGACACGCGAACCATGACCACCACGATCAACGAAACCCACGATCCCTCCTTGAAGAGCTGGATCGCCAGCGCCAACACCGGCACGTCTGATTTTCCGGTCCAGAACCTGCCGTACGGCGCGTTCCGCCGCAAGGGCACGCAAGAGTCGTTCCGCCCAGGCGTGGCGATCGGCGACCAGATCCTGGACCTGGCCGCATTGGCCGCCAAGCAGCCGTTCGAAGGCCTGGCCGCCGAAGCGCTGGCCGCTTGCGCGGGCGACAGCCTGAATGCGCTGATGGCGTTAGGCCAAGCGCACTGGAGCGCCCTGCGCCTGGCGCTGTCGCGCGCCCTGCGCGAAGGCGCCGCCTTGCGCGCCGAAGTCGAGCCGCTGCTGGTGGCGCAGGCCGACGCCGAATACACCACGCCCGCCCGCATCGGCGACTACACCGACTTCTATATCTCGGTGCACCACGCGACGGCAGTGGGCAAGCAGTTCCGTCCTGACAATCCTTTGCTGCCGAACTACAAGTGGGTGCCGATCGGCTATCACGGCCGCGCATCCAGCATTGGCGTGGACCAGAAGTTCCCCCGCCCCGTCGGCCAAACGCGTCCGGCCAATGAGGGCGACACGCCGCAATTCGGGCCTTGCGCGCGCCTGGACTACGAACTGGAACTGGGCATTTTCGTGGGCACCGGCAACAAACAAGGCGAACGCATCGGCCTGGCAGACGCCGACGGCCACGTGTTCGGCCTGTGCATCCTGAACGACTGGTCGGCGCGCGACATCCAGGCCTGGGAATACCAGCCGCTGGGCCCCTTCCTGTCCAAGAATTTCGCATCGACGATTTCGCCGTGGATCGTCACGATGGAAGCGCTGGAGCCGTTCCGCACGCAATGGAACCGCGGCCCGTCCGAACCGCAGCCGATGCCGTACCTGGCCTCCGACGCGAACCGCGCCAAGGGCGCCTACGACGTGCAGCTGGAAGTGCTGATGACGACGCAACAATCGCGCGAGGCCAAGCAGCCCGCGGTGACGTTGTCGCGCAGCAATTTCCGCGATGCCTACTGGAACGTGGCCCAGTTGATCACCCACCACACGGTCAACGGCTGCAACCTGCAACCGGGCGACATGCTGGGCACGGGCACGCTGTCGGGGCCGCAACCGTCGGAAGCCGGATCGTTGCTGGAGCTGAGCAATGGCGGCAAGACGCCGTTCGATCTGCCGTGGGGCGAGAAGCGGACGTTCCTGCAGGATGGCGATCAGATCATCATGCGGGCGGAGTGCGTGAAGGCGGGGTATCCGAAGATTGGGTTTGGCGAGGCGTCCGGGGTGGTGTTGCCGGCGCGGGTTTGAGTTTTCTCTTCGTGGGAGGGGCGAGTTGGGGTGATCGCCGCGAGGTTTGCGGGGGTCGCCTTGAGGTGTGATCGCTGCAGCGTTTGCGTAGGTCGCC
>NZ_DBHKZA010000102.1:16746-17961 GCF_057314935.1 Achromobacter sp. | reverse complement strand
CCGCCAGGCCGGGCGTCTTAAGAACTCGCAACGTCCAGCAGAAAGCAAAGACTACAACTCCACCTGCATCCCCATCTCCACCACCCGATTCGCCGGAATCTTGAAAAACTTGGTACTGCGCGTCGAATTCCGGGCCATGAACGAAAACACCGCCCGTCTCCACCGCCACAGCGCCGGCTTGCGCGCCGCCACGACCGTCTGCCGCGACAGGAAATAAGATGTCCGCATCGGTTCCAGATCCAGCTCCGGATACGCCTCGGCCACCAGCCGCAGCGCTTCAGGAACATCCGGATCTTCCTTGAACCCGTAGTTAATGGTTGCCGTCCAGCTCGACGCCGACAGCTTCTTCACCACAAAGCGTTCTTCCGGCGAGATATACGGCACATCCGCCACCAGGATCGTCAGGAACAGCACATGGTCATGCAGCACCTTGTTGTGCTTCAGGTTATGCAGCAGCGCTGGCGGCACGTTGCCGGAATTCATCGTCATGAAGATCGCCGTGCCCGGCACCCGCGACGGCGGATATTCCTCAAGCTGTTCCATGAATTCCTTGAGCGGCTGCCGGTCGCGGTGCTGCATGTCCGACAGCAGATGCCGGCCGCGGCGCCATGTCATCATCAGCGTGAACACCACGATCGCCACCAGCAGCGGCAGCCAGCCACCCTCATGGATCTTGAACACGTTGGCCGAAAACAGCAGCACGTCGAACAGCAGCAAAAAGCCCAGCACCGTAAACCACAGCATGCGCTTGACGCCCGTGGAGCCGCGCGGCAGCACTGCGAAGGCCAACACCGACGTCGTCAGCATCGTGCCCGTCACCGCAAAGCCGTAGGCGGCGGCCAGGTTGTCCGAATTGCGGAACAGCAGCACCAGCACCAGCACCGCGCACAGCAGCAGCGCATTGACCTGCGGCAGGTAGATCTGCCCCTTCTCCACCGCCGACGTATGCAGGATCTGCATGCGCGGCCAGAAGCCCAGTTGCACCGCTTGGCGCGTCACCGAATAGGCGCCTGAGATCACCGCCTGCGATGCCACGATCGTCGCGATGGTGGCCAGCGCCACCAGCGGCGCCAAGCCCCACTCGGGCGCCATCATGAAGAACGGGTTGCGGATCGCCGTGGGGTCGCGCAGCAGCAGCGCGCCCTGGCCGAAATAGCACAGCGTCAGCGCCGGCAGCACCATGCTGAACCAGGCGCTGCGGATCGCCGGGCGGCC
>NZ_DBHKZA010000102.1:11994-16646 GCF_057314935.1 Achromobacter sp. | reverse complement strand
TCCAGCAGCGCCAGCGTGCCGCCTTCGCCGCGGTTGTCGGCGCGCAGCACCAGCGTCACGTACTTCAGGGACACCACCACCATCAGCATCCAGAACAGGATGGACAGCACGCCCAGCAGATGCGCCGGCTCCAGGTCGGTATGCACGCTCAAGCCCGTCAGGCAGGCGCGCAGGGTGTACAGCGGGCTGGTGCCGATGTCGCCATACACCACGCCCAGCGCGCCCATGATGAGCGCCGCGCGCGACGAGGGCGCGTGCGCGCCTCCCGCATGCGCCCCGGGCGATGAAGGAACACCAGCCGTGGCTTGGCTCATGATGTGGGTTCTTGACGAGTAAGTTGGGCCCCTTTGCGGGGGCCGGGGAACACGACGGACAGCCGTGTGCCGGAAAAATCGGGACGGCTGGTCAGCTTCCACCAGGCGCCGTGTGCGTGCGCGATCTCGCGCACGATCGCCAGACCCAGGCCCGAGCCGCCGGCCGTCGCGGTCGGCGACCGGTAGAAAGCCTCGAACACGCGGTCACGCTCGTCGGGGGGAATGCCCGGCCCGTCGTCCTCGACCGTCAGGGACGGGGGATTGGCGCCCACGATCAGCGTGATGCGGCCGGTCTCGTTGCCGTAGCGCAGGGCGTTGTCGATCAGGTTGCTCAACAGTTCGGCCAGCAGCAAGGGGTCGGCGTCGATCCAGATGGGCGCGTCGGGCGCCACCAGGTCCAGCTCGTACCGCGCCTCGCGCACCCGGGGAAACCACTCGGCGCCGTGCACCCGCACCCATTCGCACAGGTCGATGCGCACAAAGCTGTCCTGGGGACGGGCATTGGGGTCGGCGCGCGCCAGCACCAGCAGCTGCTGGCCCAGCCGGATCATGCGGTCGCTGACCGCCTTGATGCGCTCGGCGCGGGCCCGCACGTCGTCAGGCAAGGGACGGGCCAGCATCAGCTCGGATTCGAGCCTCAGGCCCGATAAGGGGGTGCGCAACTGGTGGGCGGCATGCCCGATGAAGCGGCGCTGCGCCGCCAGCGAGGCGTCCAGCCGCAGCAGAAGGTCATTGGTGTGGGTCACCAGCGGTTCGATCTCCACCGGCACGCCCGCCACTTCCAGCGGCTGCATGTCATCGATGGAACGCTGGCGGATCTCTTCGGACAAGTGGTTCACGGACCGCAGCCCCGAGCGCACGCCCTGCACCACCACCCAGGTGAACAAGGCGATGAGCGCCACCTGCCCCACCACCATCAGCCAGAAGAAATCCTCCAGCATCCAGAGCGACATGTCGATCTTATGGGTGATGACCCAGGTGGCGGCCAGGTCCAGCAGGACCAGCAGCAGGATCGGCGGCATCAGGCGAATGACCAGATGCCGCGCCAGCGAGCGTGAAGGAAGCAAGGGACGTGCTGCTGGAAGAGCGGAAGGAGTGCGTTCCTGCGTCATGACGCGATACCCTCGCTTGAGCGGATGGAAGCGCGCAGCCGGAGCCTGCCGGCCGCGATCGGCCCGTCAGGCCGCTTCCACATCCAGCATGTAGCCGAAGCCACGCACCGTCTGGATGCTGGCGCCCGTGCCTTCCAGGCGCTTGCGCAGGCGGTACACGTACACTTCAACGGCGTTTTCGCTGAAATCGGCGTCCCAGGCGGACAACGAGTTGACGATCTGGCGCTTGGTCACGACGCGGCCCACGCGGGCCATCAGCATTTCCAGCACGGAGAGTTCGCGCACGGACAGCGACAGGCGCTGGCCATTGGCGCGGACTTCGCGGCCGACCGTGTCGAACACCAGGGGGCCCACTTCGATCAGCGGCTGCGCCTGACCGGCGCGGCGCCGGCCGAAGGCGCGCACGCGCGCGGCCAGCTCGGGCAGTTCGAAAGGCTTGGTGACGTAGTCGTCGGCCCCGGCATCCAGGCCTGCGACGCGGTCTTCGATGCCGTCGCGGGCGGTAAGGATCAGCACCGGAACCTGATTGCCGTCCTGACGCAGTTGCCGCAGCACATCAAGCCCGCTCATGCCGGGCAGATTGAGGTCGAGCAGCATCAGGTCATACGGCTGGCCTGCCAAAGCGCCCAGGACACGGTCGCCTTCAGTCAGCCAGTCGACCGCATAACCCTGGTCGGCCAGGAATTCCTGGAGCGCGTGGCCCAGGGTGGTGTCGTCTTCGATTACCAGTACTCGCATGCCGCGATTCTAGCGCGATCCGAAAAAAAAGGGGCGCGAAATGCGCCCCTTTCTCTCAGGATCCGTTCACCGGCCGGACGGTGCCCCGGCAGGAGCCGGAGTCGCCCCGCCCGGGACGGCGCCCGCAGCCGGGGCTTCGGCCGCAGCGGCCCCGCCCGAAGGCGGCGTCGTGACGAATCCGATGCGCGACATCCCCGAGCGGCGAGCCGAGGCCATGACCTTGGCCAGCGTTTCGTAGCGGGTGTTCTGGTCGGCGCGGATGCGGATTTCCGGTTGCGGCTTGGTGCCGGCGATCGACTTGAAGCGATTCGGCAGGTCATCGATATTGACCGGCTTTTCGTCCCAGAACAGCGCGCCGCTGGCGTCGATCGCCAGGTCCACGGTCTTGGGCTCCTCCTCGATCTGCTCGGCGGCCACCTGGGGCATGTTGATCTTGATCGAGTGCGCCAACAGCGGCGCCGTGATGATGAAGATCACCAGCAGCACCAGCATGACGTCGATCAGGGGCACCATGTTGATCTCGGAAACCGTATGGCTCCCGGACCCTTTACCCTCGAAGCTGCCAAAGGCCATTATTCGCTCCCGCGTTGAGCCGCGGCGCCGTTGCTGTTCTGGCGGCGCAGCGCGCGCACCTTGCCGTCGGACAGCGACACTTGCTGGCCGGTGGTCAGGAACGCGAACAGGTCATGGGCAAACGCATCCAGGCGCGACAGGAACACGCGGTTGTTGCGCACGAAGGTGTTGTAAGCCAGCACCGCGGGAATGGCCACGGCCAGGCCCAGGCCGGTCATGATCAGGGCTTCGCCCACCGGGCCGGCGATGCGGTTGATGGTCACGCCGTCGGACAGGCCGATGCCCACCAGGGCGTGGTACACGCCCCACACCGTGCCGAACAGGCCGACGAACGGGGCGGTCGAACCCACCGACGCCAGCACCGTCAGGCCGTTCTCCAGCTTGGCGGTTTCTTCGTCAATGACCTTGCGCATCGTGCGCGTGACGAAATCGGAATTGCTGCCCGACTCTTCCAGCTTGGTCGCGCCGAACTTGTTGTGGTGCGCCTGCGCGTGCATGGCGTGGCTGGCCAGGTGCGAGAACGGATCGCGCGCGCCATGCGTGCTGATTTCGTGCTCGACCTGCTCCAGCGAGCTGGCGTTCCAGAACTTGTTCAGGAAATCAGCCGAGCGCTTGCGCATGCTGACGTTGCTGGCGGCCTTGACCAGGATCAGGTACCAGGTCACCAGCGACATCAGGATCAGGATGATGAACAGGCTCTTGCCCACGAAGTCGCTCTGCGCGACAAAGTGCAAAAAGCCCATGTCGGGCGCGGCGGCCGGGGCCGGCGGCAGCGACGGCAGCGCGGCGGCGGCGCCATGCAGCGCGTCCGCCGATTGCTGGACGACGCCGCCGGCGGCGGTAGCGGCTTGTTGGGCTGCGGGCGCAGCCGCGGCGGCGGCGGGCGCAGCGGCGCCGGCAGCAGCCGGCGCTGCCGGGCTGGTGGTCGCCTGCGCCACCAGGGTGGCGCTATGCAGTGCGTTGGACATCTCAGTTCCTCATTACGAAATCGAACGGAATTTTGGCTTTGGCGGGATAGGCCACGCCGTTACGGGTATAGGGCTTGAACTTGGCCTTGCGGGCGGCGGTCAGCGCCGACTCGTCCAGTCTCGGGAAACCCGATGAAGTGTCGATCGAGGCGCGGTCCACCAGGCCCTGCGTATTGATTTCCACCAGCACCAGCACCCGTCCCTCTTCCCGCATCCGGCGTGAGGTCTGCGGGTAGACGGGCATGGGGCGCGCGCCCTGGAACTCGATGCTCGACACCAGGATCGGCTGGTCAGGCGGAGGCCCTTGCTGCGGGCTCTGCGAGGCCTGCGCACCATCCGTCGCGCCAGCGGGCGGCGTCTGCGGAGGCGGCGTCTCCGGCTTGGGCTCGGGCTTGGCTTCCTGCTTGGGCTGGGGCTTGGGTTTGGGCTTCGGTTTGGGCTTGGGCGCCGGCATCGGCGGCTTCTCGACCACCGGCTCGGGTTCCGGTTCGGGCTCGGGCTTCAACTCGGGTTCGGGCTCGGGTTCCGGCTCGATCTCGGGTTGCGGTTCGGGCGGCGGTTCAACTACCGGCTGCGGTACTTCCGGCGTAGGTTCGGCCTTCGCGATCTGCGGGATGGGCGCATCCACCAGACTGACCATGACGGCCTCGGGCTCCTCCAGTTCAGGACGATTCGCAGGGGCCATGAAAATGGCACCGATCACTGCCGCATGAAGCGCGACAACCGCCAGGCCAGCGCCTGCACGTATACCAATTGAAGACGGCGAAGATGAATTCCAACCGCGTTGAAAACTAGGCATGAATCAGCCAGGGGTGCATTGACTTATCCGGCCAGCCAGGGAAAAGACGCTCACGAAAAGGTGACGCCGGCTGGCCGGTACAAGCCGAACATAATATCTTAAATGCGAATGATTCGCACGTCCTATTTCGTCTGGGCTAGCGTAGCAC
>NZ_DBHKZA010000102.1:0-11894 GCF_057314935.1 Achromobacter sp. | reverse complement strand
GGGATCCGAACCGCCTGCGTGGGCTTTTGGTGGGTGCTACAGGGGTCGAACCTGTGACCTACGCCTTGTAAGGGCGCCGCTCTACCAACTGAGCTAAGCACCCGATCCTGACTGCTTATCGCTGCTTGCCACCAGCCATCAATGTGATGATTCGTGCCAGGCAACTGCCAACTCGGGGTACTCAAAAGCAATACGCGGGCCGGAGTATACCGGACCGCGTAGTTGTCGGCAAATCGCGTCGCGCCAATGCGCGGCGACCGCCATGCCGTCCTTAGTTGACGGCGTCCTTCAGGGCCTTGCCCGGACGGAACTTCGGCACCTTGGCCTTCTTGATCTTGATGGTTTCGCCGGTACGCGGATTACGGCCGGTGCGAGCTGCGCGAGCCGACACGGCAAACGTGCCAAAGCCAACCAGCGTGACCGTACCGCCCTTCTTCAGGGTGGTCTTGACGGCACCGATCAAGGCGTCGAGCGAACGACCGGCGGCAGCCTTGGAAATATCGGCCTTGCTGGCGATGTGATCGATGAGTTCGGTTTTGTTCATTCAGGTGTACCCCTCACAAGGTATTGAGTCTGGCGAGGCCGTGCGGTTCATGGCTGTCATGATGGGACGCCACAAACCAACGCATGGCCCGACAAACGACGAACAGACAGTGGATAAACTTTTTTCTTGCGCTGCAAAGCACAACTTTTAAACTGCTGCGCCGCTTAGGTTTTGATGGCTTTGAGGCCGTCAAACCGTCAGCGACGCAGACATGTATTAGGCCTTGGCGGGGCGCGGCTGTCAAGCGAAAACCTCACCACAACCCGCGCCAATACTAGCTTTTAGCTGATTTCGCAATATACAAAAACGCGCATTTCGG
Source organism: Achromobacter sp. (assembly GCF_057314935.1). Taxonomy (NCBI): domain Bacteria; kingdom Pseudomonadati; phylum Pseudomonadota; class Betaproteobacteria; order Burkholderiales; family Alcaligenaceae; genus Achromobacter; species Achromobacter sp. The sequence continues at coordinate 11,031 of NZ_DBHKZA010000102.1, read as the reverse complement.
TGTTTGCGCGACACCGTCCGGATATCGTTTCAAGCCTGAATCAAACATCGACCCAACGACGCAGCAAATTGTGATAAATGCCCGTCAGCTGCACGATGGAAGGATGCCCCGCGGCATCCTGGTTCAGACGCTGTATGGCCACGTCCATGTCCAGCAGCAAGGCGCGCTGGCTGTCTTCGCGCACCAGGCTCTGCATCCAGAAGAACGAGCTCACGCGCGCCCCGCGCGTGACCGGGTTTACCTTGTGCAGGCTCGTGCCCGGGTACAGCACCATGTGCCCCGCCGGCAGCTTCACCGCCCGTGGCCCGTAGGTGTCGTCGATGACGAGCTCGCCGCCGTCGTAGGAGTCGGGCTCAGAGAAGAACAGCGTGGCGGACAGGTCGGTGCGCACGCGCTCGGCCGTGCCGGCGATGCCGCGCACCGCGTTGTCCACGTGATAGCCGAAGGCTTCGCCGCCTTCGTAACGGTTGAAGAGCGGCGGAAAGATCTTGCGCGGCAATGCGGCAGACATGAACAGATTGTTCGCCGCCAGCCGTTGCAGGATCAGGTTGCCAAGCTCTTGTGCAAGCGGGTGCTGTTCGGGCAACTGGCGGTTGCGCTTGACCTCGGCCGACTGGTAGCCCGCCGTGACCTTGCCGTCCACCCAATCGGCGGCGTCCAGCTTGCCCCGGATATCCTCCGCCTCTTGCGGCGTGAAAACTTCTGCGATCTGTATAAGCATGAGAACCGTCCCGATGGCAAAGCCGGCGCGACCTCGCGCCCGGCTTACGCTTGCCGCATTATCCCTTCAGGCAGCCAGTCAGCGCCTGATCGAAATCAAACAGCAAATCGGCCTCGTCCTCGATCCCCACCGATACGCGGATAAGGCTGTCGGCGATGCCCATCTGCTTGCGGCGCTCGGCGCCCATCTCGTAATAGATGGTGTGGGCGGCAGGCAGCGCCAGGCTGCGCGTGTCGCCCAGGTGCGTGGCCATCAGCACGATGCGCAGGCGGTTCAGGAAATCGAAGCAATCCACGCCGTCGGCCAGTTCGACACCCAGCAGCCCGCCAAAGCGCGCGCCGAACAGCGCCGTCGCCCGCGCATGCTGCGGATGGCCAGCCAGACCCGGATAGTGCACCTTGGCCACCCCAGGATGCTCTTGCAGGAAACGCGCCAGCGCCAGCGCATTGGCGCAGTGCTTGGCCATGCGCAGCGCCAGCGTCTCCGCGCCCACCGCGATCCGGTGCGCAGGCTCGGCGGCCAGTGTGCCGCCCATGTCGCGCAAGCCCTTCTTCTTGATCTGGGTCAGGCCCCAGCCGGTGGACGGGCCCTTGCGGTACGCGTCATAGATGTTGGAGTAATCAGACCAGTCGTACAGGCCGGTATCGGTCACCGAGCCGCCCAGCGCATTGCCATGGCCGCCGATGTACTTCGACAGCGAATTCATGACCAGCGACGCGCCCACCGTCGAGGGGCGGAACATCCACGGCGAGGTCAGTGTGTTGTCCACGACGTAGACCAGGTGCTTCTCGCGGCAGATCTCGCCAATGACGGCCAGGTCTGCGATCTGCGTGCCCGGGTTGGCGATCGTCTCGGTGAAGACCATGCGCGTGTTGGGCTGGATCGCGGCGCGCACCTGGGCCGAGTCCGTCGCATCCACGAAGGTGATCTCCACGCCCAACTCAAGCAGCGTGCCCAGCAGACTGTTGGTGTTGCCGAACACGAACTGGCTGGACACCAGGTGGTCGCCCCGGCGCAGCAGCGTCGTGAAGATGGCCGACAGCGCGGCCATCCCCGTGGCGAAGCTGACCGTGCCCTTGCCGCCTTCCATGTGGTTGATCTTGGCTTCCAGCGCCGTGGTGGTCGGCGTGCCCTGGCGCGCGTACGTGAAGCCCGCCTTGCCCTGGAACACCGCAGCCAGCTCACGGGCATCGTCATAGGCGAATTCCGACGACGGATGCATGGGCTTGTGCACCGCTCCGTGCTCGACGGATTGTTGGCGGTCGGAATGGAGGATCGTGGTGGTAAAGCCGTTCTGGTGCATGATGGGCGGACGCGTAAAGGAAGAGCTACGAATAAGTCGGGTCGATCAAATCAGGATTGGCGCTGGCGCACGGTCTCGTACAGGCAAACGGCGCTGGCCACGCTGACGTTCAGGCTTTCCACCGAACCCAGCATGGGGATGTTCACCAGCTGGTCGCAGGTTTCCCGCGTCAGGCGGCGCATGCCCTCGCCTTCCGCTCCCATGACCCACGCCATCGGCTGGCGCGCATCGATCTGGTGCATGCTGTCGGTCGCCTGGTCGTCGGTGCCGACCAGCCAGACGCCGCGGTCCTTCAGGCTGCGCATCGTGCGCGCCAGATTGGTGACCATCACGTACGGCACGGTGTCGGCGGCGCCGCAGGCCACGCGCTGCACCGTGGCGTTCAAGCCCACGGCCCGGTCGCGCGGCGCGATCACGGCGTGCACGCCGGCGGCATCCGCGGTGCGCAGGCAGGCGCCCAGGTTGTGGGGATCAGTCACACCGTCCAGGATCAGCAGCAGCGGGGGGCCCTCGATCACGTCGAGCACCTCGTCCACGTCCACCGCCAGTTGGCGCTCGTCGGCCAGGGCCACCACGCCTTGATGGCGGGTGCCGCGCGACAAGCCGTCCAGGCGCTCCATCGGCACCGGATGCAGGCGGCAGCCCGCCTTCTCGGCCTGCTCGATGAACGTCTGCATCCGCTTGTCGCGGCGCGACGCCTCTACATAGATTTCCTTGATCGACTCGGGCGCGTGGCGCAGCCGCGCGACAACCGCGTGAAACCCGGCCAGAACTTGGGTCGACGCCATAAATGCAATACCTTTAGATAAACGAATACCCGCCCCAAAGGGGGCGGGCCACCGGACGAGACCGGCCATCAGCGCAATGTTACCCCTTATGGCTGCGCCGTATGGCCGCCCCGTCCAAAGACGAGCTGGCCATAACCGGGCGCATCCAGGGCAGATCAGTGCCGTTTGTGCGTCGCCTTCTTGGCCGGCGCGGCGCGTTTGGCCGCCCTGGGCGGCTTGCCCGCTTTCTTGGCGTCGGCGCGCCGCTCTTTGGCGGTCTGTCCCTTCAAGGCGGCCGGCTTGGGCGCCGCCGCCTTCTTCACGCGGCGCATCGGCTCTTCCGGCCCGCGGGCCGCCGCCTTGCGCAGCGCGTCGAAACTCGTGCCCTGCACCAGACGGAATTCGATGCGGCGCGCTTCCAGGTCGACGCGCGCCACCTGCACCTGCACCTTGTCGGTCAGGCGATACCGCATGCCGGTGCGCTCGCCGCGCAATTCGTGCAAGGCGTCATTGAACTGGAAGTACTCGCCGCCCAGCTCGGAGACGTGCACCAGGCCTTCGACGTGCAGCGTATCCAGCGTGACGAAGATGCCGAAGCTGGCCACACCGGTGACGGTGCCGCTGAAGTCTTCGCCCACGCGCTCCTTGACGAACCAGCACTTGAGCCAGGCCTCGACGTCGCGCGATGCCTCATCGGCGCGGCGCTCGCTGGCCGACAGCACCAGGCCCATCTTTTCCCAGATGGCGTGCTCGTGTTCCTTTTGCGTGCGGCCGATGACGACCGCCTGGTCGTCCAGGCTGGGCACGTAGCGCTGCCCGGCCAGCAAGGCCTTGATCACCCGGTGCGTCAGCAGGTCGGGATAGCGGCGGATGGGCGACGTGAAGTGGCTGTAGCCGGGGTACGACAGGCCGAAGTGGCCCATGTTGTCCGGGCTGTAGACGGCCTGCTGCATGGAACGCAGGCACATGGTCTGCAGCAGCTGGTAATCGGGACGGCCGCGCACGGTATCCAGGAAATCGCCGTAATCCTTGGCCGTGGGCGTTTCGCCCCCGCCCATCGACAAGCCCATCGTGCGCAGGAATTCGCGCAGCGACTGCAGGCGTTCCGGCGTAGGGCCTTCGTGGATGCGATACAGGCCCGGATGCTTGCTGCGCGTCATGAAGTCGGCCGCGCACGTATTCGCAGCCAGCATGCATTCTTCGATCAGCTTGTGGGCGTCGTTGCGCACCGACGGGACGATCTGTTCGATGCGGCCCAGTTCGTTGCAGACGATCTTGGTCTCGACCGTGTCGAAATCGATGGCGCCGCGCTTCTTGCGCCCCTGCACCAGCAACTGGAACAGCTCGTACAGGTGCTGGACCTGCGGCATGACGGCACGCATCGCCGCGGCGGCCGGGCCGCCGGGCTGCTGCAATGCCGCCCAGATGTTCGTATACGTGGTGCGGGCATGCGAATGCATCACCGCGTTGTAGAACTGGTAGGCCGTGACAGTGCCGGCCTTGGCGCCGGTGGCGGGAATCACCATGTCGCAGACCAGCACGAGGCGGTCCACATCGGGATTCAGCGAACACAAGCCATTGGACAGCGTCTCGGGCAGCATCGGAATGACGCGGCGCGGGAAGTAGACGCTGGTGCCGCGTTCGATCGCGTCATCGTCCAAGGCGTCGCCCGGACGCACATAGTGGCTGACGTCGGCAATGGCCACCAGCAAGCGCCAGCCCGGGCGCTTGCGTTGGCCCGTGCCCAGCTCGACGGGTTCGCAATAGACGGCGTCGTCGAAGTCGCGCGCGTCTTCGCCGTCGATGGTGATCAACGGCACATCGCGCAGGTCCACGCGGTCTTTCAGGTCGCTCTTGCGCACCACGTCGGGCAGGCGCGCGGCCTGCTTGCGGGCGGCTTCCGAGAATTCGACGGGCACGTCGAACTTGCGTACCGCGATCTCGATTTCCATGCCGGGGTCATCGATTTCGCCCAGCACCTCGGCCACGCGACCCAGCGGCTGCGTATGGCGCGTGGGCTGCTCCATGATCTCGACCGCGACCACCTGCCCGTGCTGGGCGCCGTTGGTATCGCTGGGCGGAATCAGGATGTCGTGCTTGATGCGCTGGTCTTCGGGCACGACGATGGACAGGCCGTGCTCATGCAGGAAACGGCCCACCAGCTTGTTGGTGCGGCGTTCGATGACTTCGACGATGGTGCCTTCCGGCTTGCCGCGGTATTCGCCCGACGGCTTGACCAGCACGCGGTCGCCATGCAGCACCTTGAGCATTTCGCGCGGCGACAGGAACAGGTCCGGGCCACCGTCATCACGCAGCAGAAAGCCGAAGCCGTCGCGGTGGCCCAGCACCTTGCCGGCGACGAAGTCCAACTTGGTCGCCAGCAGCAACACGCCCTTGCGGTTGGGCATCAGTTGCCCGTCGCGTTCCATGGCGCCAAGCCGGCGCTCGAACCCGACCATCGTCGCGGCACGCTCTACGCCCATGCGTTCGGCCAATTCCACCGGAGACAACGGCGAACCCGCGGCACGCAGCGCGGTCAGAATGGCTTCACGGGACGGGACATCGGGATCGAAGTCCGGCGGCGCTTCGGGCAAGGGTGTTGATCTGTTGTTTTTCGATTCGTTATTCGATCGTTTTGCCAAAGCTGAAATTTCCGTATATAATGCGCAGCTTCTGTGGTTCGCCCAAGGCTGAACACTGAAGCAGAAATGGTCAGAGGGGTCGAAAGACCCATTGTAAAACCAACTGCGCTCGGGACGCATGTTTTAGTTAAGTAAGTACGCTGGAAACAACGTACAGGCCTTAATAAAAACAAAGCAACTAGAGCGGCAGCGTATCACATAGTTCTGACAGTATCTTTCAGTGCCCAGGTGGCGGAATTGGTAGACGCGCACGGTTCAGGTCCGTGTGCCGCAAGGTGTGGAGGTTCGAGTCCTCTCCTGGGCACCACGGAATTTAAATCGAATCAGCTTTCGGGCTGGCTTGATAAGAAGCAGTAAAAATAGCAAGACGTGAAGTACGCAAGTATTTCCCAGTGCCCAGGTGGCGGAATTGGTAGACGCGCACGGTTCAGGTCCGTGTGCCGCAAGGTGTGGAGGTTCGAGTCCTCTCCTGGGCACCACCCGCATATAAGTCGAATCAGCATCAGGCTGGTTTTGATAGCAAGGCTGAAAGCCCCGAAAATCGGAAGATATTCGGGGCTTTTGCTTTGGCCGCACTTATTACTCCCGCCCCTCTTAATTACTCCCGCCCCTCTTTACCCCCTCCCTCAGCCCATTACCTCCCGCGCGCATCCGGGCGCCCCGCCATGATTCGGCTCGACGCGCCCCGACGCCGGCATCAGCGCCACGGCACCTTGCGCTGCAGATGATGGCGCGCATAAAGGTCTTCGCCCATGCCCTCGATCTGACCGTCGATCAAGGCCTCGAAAGGCCGCAGCAACGCGTCGGCATTCATCGGCGCCTCCAGCGCATTCAAGGCATGCGTCACGGCTTCGATCGTGGACAAGGCGCCCGGAATATCGGCATGGCGCACCCGGTAGCGCGTCGTCAACCCCGCCGGCAACATCACGCGCGGCAGCGCCGCGAGTTCGGGATTGATGTGCAGCAGCTTGCGCGCGTGCCCCCAGGTTCCGTCCGGCACGATCAATTGGATCGGCTCGTCCAGATCCTGCCCATACCCCGGATGCAAGATGTCGGCCGCCGGACCGGGAAACAGCAGACGGGGCGCGTACCCGGGCTCCGCCCAATCGGCAGGCGAAAAATATTCACCCACGACGCGCCGCGCGCCCGCCAGCCCCAGGACGGCCAGCCTGGCCGTGTTCAGCGCATGGCGCGCCTCGCTGGGATGCTGCAAGACCACGACGCGCGTGCGGCATGACAAGGAAGGAATAAGCGCGCACAGGCAGTGCGATTCGGGACGCAGGCAACGCGTGCAAAGGGTACGGGACATGGGGCGACACTATATCGAAAGCGGGCCGCTCGAAAAAATGCAAAAAAGATGAAAAATAGTCGCCATTACTTGCACACCTCAAAAAAAGTATGCATAATCTCGTTCCTCTGCTGCTGAACAAGAAACGAAGCGAAAGCGACGCAACAAGTGAAGCACCAGCGCCCAGGTGGCGGAATTGGTAGACGCGCACGGTTCAGGTCCGTGTGCCGCAAGGTGTGGAGGTTCGAGTCCTCTCCTGGGCACCAATTATTACATCACGAGGTACCTGTCGTGATGCGCCAAGAAAAACCCCGTTCGTGAAAACGACCGGGGTTTTTTCTTTTCGGCCCCGGCTGCGCCGAAGGCCGTGCGGCGCTACTTCAGCACGCGCGTCATCACCACGTGCGGGATCCCGGCTTCGACGAATTCCTCGCCTTCCACGGTAAAGCCGTGCGCCTCGTAGAACCCGGCGGCATGGGTCTGCGCGTGCAGCACCAGCATGCGATGGCCGTCGCCATGGCCTTGCCCGATCAGCGCATCCAGCAGTTGGCCGCCTACCCCCATGCCGCGCGCCTTCTTATGCACGGCCATCCGGCCGATATGGCCGTCGGGCAGCAATCGGCCCGTGCCCATCGGCGTGCCGTCAGGCCCGTAGGCCACGGCATGCACCGACACGGCGTCATCGTCATCCAGCTCGACCTCAGGGGGCACCCTTTGTTCGACGACGAACACCTCGTAGCGAACCGAATACGCATCTTCGCGCAGCCGGTCCCACGTACCCAACGCGATACGCACCGTTGATTGCTTGTTGGTCGACATCTCCATTCCCTCGCGTGCAGCTTGTCAATAATAAATATCCTACGCCGCATTCTCGCAGGGATGACATCCGGGCGAAAAGGGGTACGATCGCGGCTTGCCCACGTTGCCTAGGCACGACATGACGCCCTCCGCCCCCCCGGCTTGGCTGAAAGCCGCACCCGCGCTTTTCCTGGTGTTGTGGTCCAGTGGCTTCGTCGTGCTCAAAATCGGGCTGGCCTACGCCGACCCGATGACGTTCCTGGCCCTGCGGTACGTCTGCGTCGTGCTCATCCTGCTTCCTTTCATGCTGGTCCTGCGCCCGCCGCTGCCGCCGGACGCCAGCGCCTGGGGCCATCTGGCAATGGTCGGGCTGCTATTGCAGGCCGGCTACTTCTGTTGCACCTATCTCTCGCTGAAGCTCGGCATGTCGGCGGGCGGCATGGCGCTGATCGCCTCGCTGCAGCCGATCCTGATCGGGCTGCTGGCGCCGCTGATCGCGCACGAACGCGTGGATGCCCGACGCTGGGCCGGCCTGGGGCTGGGGGTCGCGGGCGCCGCGCTCGTCATCGTTGCCAAAGCGTCCATCGACGTGCTGGCGCCGCTGGGCCTCCTGTTCGCCGTGGGCGCGCTGCTTTGCATCACGGGCGGCACCCTCTATGAAAAGCGCTATGGCGCGCAAACACACCCCGTCACGTCCAACCTGGTGCAATACGCCGTCGGGCTGGCCGTATCGGCGCCGCTGGCCTTCTGGCTGGAACCGATGCGCATCGAATGGACCGGTCCGCTGCTGGCAGCGCTGGCCTATCTGGTCGTGGGCAATTCGCTGGTTGCCATCACCTTGCTGCTGACGATGATCCGGCACGGCGAGGCCTCGCGCGTGTCGGCGCTGTTCTTCCTCGTGCCGCCCTGCACGGCGGTCTTCGCCCTGATGGCACTGGGCGAGCCCATTCCGATGCTGGCCTGGCCCGGCATGGCGCTGGCGGCCGTCGGCATCCTGCTGGTCACCCGCAGCGCGCGGGCGCCGCAAGTAGAATAGGCGCCTTCCCGCGCCCCTGGCCCGCCACACCGTCGACCATGAATGCCGTCGTTACCGCCGCCCTGCCCGTCTTTGCGCTGATCCTGACTGGCTGGCTGGCCGCCCGGCTCAAGCTGCTAGGGCCCGGCGCCACCGACGCGCTGAACCGCTATGTGGTCTACCTGTCCTTGCCTGCCCTGCTGTTTCGCGCGATGACGCAGGTGGATCTTGCGCACATGGCGCACTGGGGCTTTGTCGGCGCGTTCGCGGGCGGCATCGCCATTACTTTCCTGGTGTCGTTCCTGCCGGGGCGCGGCGGCCGGCGCGCGTTGACCGACCGCAGCATCGAAGGCCTGGCCGCGTCCTACGCCAACGCCGGCTACATGGGCATCCCCCTGTGCCTGGCGCTGTTCGGCGCCGAAAGCCTGGCGCCCGCCGCCTTCACCACGCTTCTGACCGCCAGCGTCCTGTTCGGCTTCGCCATCGCGATGATCGAATTCGACCGCCAGCAAACGCCTGACGTGGCCGCCACCTTGCTCAAAGTCGGACGCGCGCTGATGCGCAACCCACTGCTGGCCGCGCCGGTGCTGGGCCTGGCCTGGGCATCGACCGGTGTGGCGCTGCCGGAAGGCGTGGACCGCTACGTGTCGCTGCTGGGCGCATCGGCCAGCCCGTGCGCGCTGGTCACGATCGGCTTGTTCCTGGCGCAGACGGAGACCGCAACGGCGGGTCCCGGCGTGCTGCGCCTGGTGACGGGCAAGCTGCTGCTGCAGCCCGCCGTCACGGCGGTGCTGGCCTTCTACGTTTTTTCCATGCCCCCGCTCTGGGCCTGGACGGCCGTGCTGATGAGCGCGCTGCCCATCGGCACCGGCCCCTTCATGCTGGCCAAGATGTATGGCCGAGATGCTCGCGTGACGTCGCGCGCCATCCTCGTCTCGACCGTGGCGTCAGTGCTGACCGTCAGCCTGCTGGTCGCCTGGATCAACGCGCACCCTGTCTCCTGACGGTTCCGCATGCGGCTTGCCTCCGCCGATGCATCCTGCCCCGGGCCTGGCGGCTGCCAAGGCCAGGCCACAGGCGGCATCGCTGCATATAACCAACAGTTATTAATGAAGCATGAATCAATAGTTTGAAGGCGTTAAGGCCCGGCCTTACACTTCAGCTATTCCGACGGGCGCCCTTCACGCGCCCGTTTGCATTGACGATTCAGATCCCACCGGGACGCCCCATGAGCTCCAACGCCTCTACCCTGCCTTTGCCCTCGGCCTTGCCGCCCATCCAGATCAACCGCGCGCCGCTCTGGATCGCGCTGCTGCTGGTGCTGGCCGGCGCGCTGTATCTGAACCAGACCGTCAGTTGGCGCCAAGGCGCGCTGTGGGTGGTCGGCGCGCTGCTGGGCGTCACGCTCTATCACGCCTCATTCGGCTTCACCCAAGCCTGGCGCGTCTTCGTCTCCGACCGCCGCGGCGCGGGCCTGCGCGCGCAGATGTTCATGCTGGGCGTGGGCGTACTGCTGTTCTTCCCCTTCCTGGCGTCGGGCTCGCTCTTCGGCCAGCCCGTCACCGGGCTGGTGTCGCCGCCGGGCGTGTCGGTCGTGCTGGGCGCGTTCCTGTTCGGCATCGGCATGCAACTGGGCGGCGGCTGCGCGTCGGGCACGCTGTTCGCAGTCGGTGGCGGCAACACCCGCATGCTGGTCACCTTGTTGTTCTTCATCGTGGGCTCGGTGATCGCCACCGCCAATTTCGGCTGGTGGTCCACCCTGCCGGCGCTGGCGCCCACCTCGCTCATCAAGACCTGGGGCCTGGCGCCTGCGCTCATCGCCAACCTGGCAGTGTTCGCGCTGATCGCCTGGGGCGCCACCGCGCTCGAGAAGCGCCGCCACGGCCATGTGATCTCATTCGCCTCCCGCACCGCGCGGCCGGTCTCGCTGTTGCAAGGCCCGTGGCCGCTGATCTGGGGCGGCGTGGCGCTGGTGGCGTTGAACTTCGCGACGCTGGCGCTGGCCGGCCGGCCGTGGGGCATCACCTCGGCGTTCGCGCTGTGGGGCGCCAAGGCCTGGAACGCCGTTGCGGGAGACGTGGCGACCTGGACCTACTGGAGCAAGCAGCCCGCGTTGGCCGCGCCCCTGCGCCAGGACGTCACGACCGTCATGGACATCGGCCTGATGCTGGGCGCGCTTGCCGCCGCCAGCGCCGCCGGCAAGTTCGCCCCCGTCTGGAAGGTGCCGGCCCGTTCGCTGGCTGGCGCCGTCATCGGCGGCCTGTTGCTGGGCTACGGCGCCCGCCTGGCCTTCGGCTGCAACATCGGCGCGTACTTCAGCGGCATCCTGTCGGGCAGCCTGCACGCCTGGCTGTGGCTGCCGGCCGCGTTCGCCGGCAGCGCGCTGGGCGTGCGCCTGCGCCCCGCCTTCGGACTGGCGGTGGAAAAGACCCCGCCGCCCTCCAGTTGCTGATATCCCCCTGTCGGAAAACAGTGTTCCAGAACAGCCCCCTATTTC
>NZ_DBHKZA010000101.1:0-18721 GCF_057314935.1 Achromobacter sp. | reverse complement strand
CGAACTCGCTGGTGTGCGCGATGTCCAGGATGTCGTAGCCGCGGTAGTGCAGGTCGTTGCCGCTGCGGCCGACCGTGCACAGCGCGGTATTGCCCGCGACCACGCCCGACAGGGCAACGGACTTCTTGGGCTTGAAACCGGCTTTCTCTTCCGGCTTGGCGTCCGACTTGGCTTCTTGCTTCTTGGGAGCCGTGCTCATGTCTCTACTCCTTTCCTTTCGCGATTGACGATATGGGGGAAAAGCTGGGCGCCCCGGGATAGCCGCGGCGCCGGATACCAACGGCGTTGCGGACTTACGCTTTGCCCTTTTGGAAGAGCGCATCCAATCTGGATTCGAATTCGTGATAGCCGATGCGGTCGTACAGTTCTTCGCGCGTCTGCATCAGGTCGACCACGTTTTTCTGGTGGCCGTCGCGGCGGATGGCGGTGTAGACGGCTTCGGCGGCCTTGTTCATGGCGCGGAAGGCCGACAGCGGGTAGAGCACCATGCCCACGCCCACGCTCTTCAACTCTTCGACGGTGAACAGCGGCGTCTTGCCGAATTCGGTGATGTTGGCCAGGACCGGCACCTTGACGGCCTTGACGAAGCGGTCGTAGGTGGGCAGGTCGTAGGCGGCTTCGGCGAAGATCGCATCGGCGCCGGCTTCCACGCAGGCCAGAGCGCGCTCGATGGCGGCGTCCACGCCGTGCGAGGCGATGGCGTCGGTGCGGGCGATCAGGTAGAAATCGCTGTCGGTGCGCGCATCGGCGGCGGCCTTGACGCGGTCGGCCATTTCTTCGGTGGTGACGATTTCCTTGCCGGGACGGTGGCCGCAGCGCTTGGCGCCGACCTGGTCTTCGATGTGGCAGGCGGCCGCGCCGAACTTGATCAGGCTCTTGACGGTGCGGGCGATGTTGAACGCCGACGGGCCGAAGCCCGTGTCGATGTCGACCACCAGCGGCACGTCGCACACGTCGGTGATGCGGCGCACGTCGGTCAGCACGTCGTCCATGGTGTTGATGCCCAGGTCGGGCAGGCCCAGCGAACCGGCCGCGACGCCGCCGCCGGACAGGTAGATGGCGCGGTAGCCGGCACGCTTGGCCAGCAAGGCGTGGTTCGCATTGATGGCGCCAATGATCTGCAGCGGGCTTTCTTCGGCGAGGGCGCGGCGGAAGAGGGCGCCGGGCGATTCGGGTCTGGACATGGAGGTCTCCGTTCTTTCTTATGGCTAGCCCGCGACCTTATCGCGGGTCCGGAACATGAATCTGTCCCCTCCGCGACAATCGCCGCAGGCCGGGTGAAGGGACAGGTTCATGCTTCGGCAATGATGTGGCGGCCTTGCTTAGGAATTGGGCCCGCATGAACGGGCCCAATTCTTCACTCAACCGCTGCTTACTTCAGCAGGTCCTTGACGCCGTCGCGCTCTTCCAAGAGCTCTTTCAGCGTGAAGTCCAGGCGCTCGCGCGAGAAGGCGTCGATTTCCAGGCCTTCGACACGCTTGTATTCGCCGTTTTCGGTCGTGACCGGCACGCCGTAGATGATGCCTTCCGGGATGCCGTAGGAGCCGTCCGACGGGATGCCCATCGTGACCCACTTGCCGTTGCTGCCCAGGACCCAGTCACGGACGTGGTCGATGGCGGCGTTGGCGGCCGACGCGGCCGAGGACAGGCCACGGGCTTCGATGATGGCGGCGCCGCGCTTGCCCACGGTCGGGATGAACGTGTCGCGGTTCCAGGCGTCGTCGTTGATCAGCTTGGCGAGCGATTCGCCGCCGACGGTGGCGAAGCGGAAGTCGGGGTACATCGTGGGCGAGTGGTTGCCCCACACGACCAGCTTCTCGATCGCGGCGACCGGCTTGCCCGACTTGGCCGACAGTTGCGACAGGGCGCGGTTGTGGTCCAGGCGCAGCATGGCGGTGAAGTTCTTGGCCGGCAGGTCCGGCGCCGACTTCATGGCGATGTAGGCGTTGGTGTTGGCGGGGTTGCCGACGACCAGGACCTTGACGTTGCGGCTGGCCACGTCGTTCAGGGCCTTGCCCTGCGCCGTGAAGATCTGGGCGTTGACCGACAGCAGGTCCTTGCGCTCCATGCCGGGGCCGCGCGGACGGGCGCCGACCAGCAGGGCCACGTCGGCATCCTTGAAGGCGGTGCGCGGGTCGCTGTGGGCGGTCACTTCCTGCAGCAGCGGGAAGGCGCAGTCATCCAATTCCATGATGACGCCCTTCAGGGCCTTTTGCGCTTTCTCGTCGGGGATTTCCAGCAATTGCAGGATGACGGGTTGATCTTTACCCAGCATTTCGCCGGAGGCGATGCGGAATAGCAGTGCGTAACCGATTTGGCCGGCGGCGCCGGTGACGGCGACACGCAAGGCAGGCTTGGACATGGACGTTCTCCGTAATGGTTTGGCGAGAAAAATCTCACCAATCAGTGTAATCGTTAGGCCAGGAATCAAGGGCCCCCACGCCGCACCCGCTGACGCGGACTTGCTGCCCCTTGAGGGGGCATTTTTGCCTTGGGGCGGGCCTGCGGCAAAAAACAAATTAGCGCACCAAAAACCCAAGCGGGGGCAGGGGCCTGACAGCCGTGAATCCTAGATCGATTTTACGGGTGCGTCAAACGCTCTTCTATCTTATATAAGACATAAGACGTTGGACAGCATCTGGCCCGATATGCCACAATAGAGCGTTTATTCGAATGCGTTGCAGCCCGGTCGGTTGTGCCCCCGACAGCGCATTGCGGATGTGGGTTTGCACCCTGTTTTGCGCTGCCCTCCCATCATCCGGATGAACATGACACTTTCAAGAAGATCCATGGCAGAGCCTCGGCCCGAAACCTCCTTACGCACTCGCGCCGCCCGTTCAACGGGCGAGGGGGCCGCTTTCAGTCCGCTCTACCGCCAGATCAAGGATCTGCTCGTTCAAAGCCTTGAGCGCGGCGAATGGAAGCCCGGTGAACTCATCCCCAGCGAAATCGATCTGGCTGCCCGTTTCCAGGTCAGCCAGGGCACGGTGCGCAAGGCGGTCGACGAGTTGGCGGCCGAGCACATGCTGCTGCGCCGCCAGGGCAAGGGCACCTTTGTCGCCACCCACCACGAAGCCCGCGTGCGCTACCGTTTCCTGCGCCTGGCCGCCGACGAAGAAGGCGAGCCCGGCCGTGCCGAAAGCCGCATCCTGGAATGCCGGCGCCTGAGGGCGCCAGCCGAGATCGCGCGCGCCCTCGACCTGCGCGCAGGCGAGACGGTCGTCATGATCCGCCGCCTGCTGTCCATGGGGCAGACACCCACCGTCGTGGACGACATCTGGCTGCCCGGCACCATTTTCCGTGGACTGACCCTGGAGCTGCTGACCGCTAACAAGGCGCCGCTCTATGGCCTGTTCGAATCCGAGTTCGGCGTCAGCATGGTGCGCGCGGATGAAAAGCTGCGCGCGGTGATCGCGCCGGCCGAAGTCTGTCCGCTGCTTAATGTTCCCGCCGGCACGCCGTTGTTGCAGGTGGATCGGGTGTCGTACACCTATGGTGACCGCCCCATGGAAATTCGCCGGGGTTTGTACTTGACCGATCGATACCACTACCGCAATAGTCTGAATTGATGAGCTTTTACACTACGATTTGATACCAACCCAATCTCTGGGCGAAAATACCGTGTTTGCCCGAAAGGGCCACGGCATTCCCGCCGTCACGATTCCCTAGTTCAGAAACACCGAGGCCGTCATGTCCGACACCGCTGCCAAGCCACGTCCGCAGTTTCGCAATATTGGGCTTGCCCAAGTTGCGTTCTCTTATCGCCTGCCCCTGGCCGGCAAGCTGTCCATCCTGCACCGCATCAGCGGCATTTTGCTGTTCCTCTGTTTGCCCTTGGTCATCGTTCCGCTGTTCGCGGCGAGCGTGGCCGCACCGCAGTCGTTCGCCTGGATCGCCTCCATCGCGGCCAACCCGATCGTCAAGCTTGTCTTCCTGGTCCTGATCTGGGGCTACCTGCACCACTTCTGTGCCGGCATCCGCTACCTGCTGCTGGATCTGCACATCGGTATCGACAAGCTGTCGGCCAAGAAAAGCGCCGGCGTGGTCTTCGGTGTCAGCCTGGCGCTGACGCTGGTGTTCGGTCTCAAACTGTTCGGAGTGCTGTAAATGGCCGCCGCTAAAAACTACGGACCCAAGCGCCTGGTCGTCGGCGCTCACTATGGCGTCATGGATTTCATCATCCAGCGCATCACCGCCGTCATCATGGCCGTGTATACGCTGGTACTGCTCGTCGGCATCCTGACGATGCCTGCCTTCACGTATGAACACTGGGTCAAGCTGTTCAATTTCTACGTGGGCTTCATTCCGGTTGGCCAGATCCTGGCCTCCCTTGCATTCATTGCGTTGGCCTGGCATGCCTGGATTGGCGTGCGCGACATCTGGATGGATTACGTCAAGCCGGTGGGCCTGCGCCTGCTGCTGCAAGTGCTGACGATCCTCTGGTTGATCGGTACGGTCGTTTACTTCGCGCAAATCCTCTGGAGCATTTAAGCCGTGGTCTCTGTCATGAAATCCTTGCCGCGCCGCCAGTTTGATGTGGTGGTCGTTGGCGCCGGTGGAGCCGGCATGCGTTGTTCGCTGCAACTGTCCCAAGCGGGCCTGTCGGTTGCGGTGCTGTCCAAAGTGTTCCCCACGCGCTCGCACACCGTTGCCGCGCAAGGCGGCGTGAGCGCCTCCCTGGGCAACATGAGCGAAGACAACTGGTACTGGCACATGTACGACACCGTCAAGGGGTCGGATTGGCTGGGCGACCAGGACGCCATCGAATTCATGTGCCGTGAAGCGCCGAACGCCGTGTACGAGCTCGAGCACTTCGGCATGCCGTTCGACCGCAACCCCGACGGCACGATCTACCAGCGTCCGTTCGGCGGCCACACCGCCAACTTCGGCGAAAAGCCGGTGCAGCGCGCCTGTGCCGCCGCCGACCGCACCGGCCACGCGCTGTTGCACACCCTCTACCAGCGCAACGTCGCCGCGCGCACCCAGTTCTTCGTCGAATGGATGGCGCTGGACCTGCTGCGCAACGAAGCGGGCGACGTCGTCGGCGTGACCGCGCTGGAAATGGAAACGGGCGAGATCTACATCCTGGAAGCCAAGACCACGGTGCTGGCCACCGGCGGCGCCGGCCGCATCTGGGCCGCTTCCACCAACGCCTTCATCAACACCGGTGACGGCCTGGGCATGGCTGCGCGCGCAGGCATCCCGCTGCAAGACATGGAATTCTGGCAATTCCACCCGACCGGCGTGGCCGGCGCGGGCGTGCTGATCACGGAAGGCGTGCGTGGCGAAGGCGGCATCCTCCTGAACAAGGATGGCGAACGCTTCATGGAGCGCTATGCGCCCACGCTGAAGGACCTTGCTCCGCGTGACTTCGTGTCGCGTTCGATGGACCAGGAAATCAAGGAAGGCCGCGGTTGCGGTCCGGACGGCAGCTACGTCGTCCTGAAGCTCGACCATCTGGGCGCCGACGTCATCAACAAGCGCCTGCCCTCGATCCGCGAAATCGCCATCAAGTTCGGCAACGTCGACCCGATCAAGGAACCGATCCCCGTCGTTCCGACCATCCACTACCAGATGGGCGGCATTCCGGCCAACTACCATGGCCAGGTGCTGTCGCGCGAAAACGGCGAGAACAAGGTCGTCAACGGCCTGTACGCCATCGGCGAATGCGCCGCGGTGTCGGTGCACGGCGCCAACCGCCTGGGCACGAACTCGCTGCTGGACCTGATCGTGTTCGGCCGCGCCACCGGCAACCACATCGTGAATTCGCACCCGGAGCGCCAACGCGCCCACCAGGAGCTGCCGAAGGAAGCCGTCGACTTCTCGCTGGACCGCGTGAACAAGCTGGAAACGCGCACCTCGGGCGAAAAGACGCAAGACATCGGCAATGCCATCCGCTTCTCGATGCAGCGCCACTGCGGCGTGTTCCGCACGCTGGAACTGCTGAACGAAGGCGTGACGCAGATCGAAGATCTGGCCAAGCAAGCCGACAACATCTACTTCAAGGACAAGTCCAAGGTGTTCAACACCGCGCGCGTCGAAGCGCTGGAACTGGCCAACATGACCGAAGTGGCCCGCGCCACGATCAAGTCGGCTGCTGCCCGCACCGAAAGCCGCGGCGCGCACGCGTTGGACGACCATCCGACCCGCGACGACGAAAACTGGCTGAAGCACACGCTGTGGTACTCCGAAGGCAGCCGCCTGGATTACAAGCCCGTGCAGATGAAGCCTTTGACGGTTGAGTCCTTCCCGCCCAAGGCGCGTACCTTCTAAGTCCGGATAGAGCCCATTATGAGCACCAAGAGAATCGTCAAGTTCGAAATCTACCGCTACGATCCGGACAAGGACGAGCGCCCGTACATGCAGAAGCTGGACGTCGAACTCCAGCCGACCGACAAGATGCTGCTTGATGCGCTGGTGCGCATCAAGAACGACGTCGATGACAGCCTGGCCCTGCGCCGCTCGTGCCGTGAAGGCGTGTGCGGTTCCGACGCCATGAACATCAACGGCAAGAACGGCTTGGCCTGCACGACGAACCTGCGCGAACTGAAGGAACCCATCGTCCTGCGTCCGCTGCCGGGCCTGCCCGTCATCCGCGACCTGATCGTGGACATGACGCACTTCTTCAACCAGTACCACTCGATCCGCCCGTACCTCATCAACGACGCGCCGCCGCCCGAAAAAGAGCGCCTGCAGTCGCCCGAGGCGCGCGAAGAGCTCGACGGCCTGTACGAGTGCATCCTGTGCGCGTGCTGTTCCACTTCCTGCCCGTCGTTCTGGTGGAACCCGGACAAGTTCGTCGGCCCGGCCGGCCTGCTGCAAGCCTACCGCTTCATCGCCGACAGCCGCGACGAAGCCACGGGCGAGCGTCTGGACAACCTGGAAGATCCGTACCGTCTGTTCCGTTGCCACACCATCATGAATTGCGTCGACGTCTGTCCCAAGGGACTGAACCCGACCAAGGCGATCGGCAAGATCAAGGAACTGATGGTCCGCCGCACGGTCTAGTTTCTAGTGTGAAGACTTTTGTATTTATGGTGTAACGATGAGCAGGCTAACTGAACTGGAGCGGGCGCGTCTGCGTTGGCGGGCGCGCCGCGGCCTGCTCGAAAACGACTTGATCATCACCCGGTATCTGGACGCTTACGAGGCCGAACTTACCGATGATGATGTGGCCGCATTGACCCAGCTGTTCGAGATGGGAGACAACGACCTTCTCGACCTGCTGCTGGCCCGCAAGGAACTCGAAGGCGACCTGGATACGCCCAGGCTTCGGGGCATTATTGGCCAGATGCGCGCACTCTGATTAATGTGAGAGGAAATAACATGAACCTGTCTGACAAAAAAGCCACTCTATCCTTCTCGGATGGCAGCGCACCCATTGAGTTCCCTGTCTACAAGGGCACGGTCGGTCCGGATGTGATCGACATCCGCAAGCTGTATGGCCAGACGGGCATGTTCACGTTTGACCCGGGCTTCATGTCCACGGCGGCTTGCGAATCGGCGATCACGTACATCGACGGCGACAAGGGCGAACTGCTGTACCGCGGCTTCCCGATCGAGCAATTGGCCGTCAATTGCGACTTCATGGACATCTGCTACCTGATCCTGAACGGCGAACTGCCGAACGAGGCTCAGAAGGCTGACTTCGACTCGCAAGTGACCCATCACACGATGGTCAACGAGCAACTGCACTTCTTCCTGCGTGGTTTCCGCCGCGACGCCCACCCGATGGCCGTCCTGACGGGCCTGGTCGGCGCGCTGTCCGCGTTCTACCACGACTCCACCGACATCACGAACCCGCAGCATCGCCACATCTCGGCCATCCGCCTGATCGCCAAGATGCCGACGCTGGTCGCGATGGCGTACAAGTACTCGCAAGGCCAACCGTTCATCTATCCGCAGAACGACCTGTCCTACACGGGCAACTTCCTGCGCATGATGTTCGCCACGCCGTGCGAAGACTACAAGGTCAACGAAGTCGTTGAACGCGCGCTGGACCGCATCTTCATCCTGCACGCCGACCACGAGCAAAACGCGTCGACGTCGACCGTGCGCCTGTGCGGTTCGTCGGGCACCAACCCGTTCGCCGCCATCTCGGCTGGCGTGGCTTGCCTGTGGGGCCCGGCTCACGGCGGCGCCAACGAAGCTTGCCTGCAGATGCTGGAAGAGCTGCAAGCCAACGGCGGCATCGACAAGGTCGGTGAGTTCATGGAGAAGGTCAAGGACAAGAACTCGGGCGTGCGCCTGATGGGCTTTGGCCACCGCGTCTACAAGAACTACGACCCGCGCGCCAAGCTGATGCAGGAAACCTGCAAGGAAGTGCTCTCGGCCCTGGGCCTGGAAAACGACCCGCTGTTCAAGCTGGCCATGGAACTGGAACGCATCGCCCTGTCGGATCCGTACTTCGTGCAGCGCAAGCTGTACCCGAACGTGGACTTCTACTCGGGTATCGTCCAGCGCGCCATCGGCATCCCGACCTCGCTGTTCACGGCCATCTTCGCGCTGGCCCGCACGGTGGGCTGGATCGCCCAGTGGAACGAAATGCTGTCGGATCCCGATTACAAGATCGGCCGTCCGCGCCAGCTGTTCACGGGTTCGGTCACCCGCGACGTGCCCCCGATGGACAAGCGCTAATCCGCTTTCCGCTTCGACAAGAAACCGCCTTCGGGCGGTTTTTTGTTGTCGGGATATCATCTGGGCCATGATTCCCATCGCGCTTCCCTCCGCCAATTTCTACCTGCTGCTTAGCATTTCCTTTTTTGCGGGCGTCCTGCTTTTCGGATGGCTGCTGACGCTGGCGTGCAGTGCGGCAATGCGCCGCGTGGCGCGCAGGCACTGGAAGAAATCCGCTGTGCTGTTCGTGCTGCTGGCGGTGCTATTCAGCTACTACGCGTGGTTCCAGGCGATCGTCTGGCAGGTGGAACGCGAGGGCGAACGGCAGGAGGCGGCTCGCAACGTCACGCTGGCGCAGCCGACGAGCGTGGGCGGCACCGACATGCCCGCCGGCACACGGTTGAGGCTGCAAGACGAGGGGCA
Organism: Achromobacter sp.; assembly: GCF_057314935.1. Classification (NCBI taxonomy): domain Bacteria; kingdom Pseudomonadati; phylum Pseudomonadota; class Betaproteobacteria; order Burkholderiales; family Alcaligenaceae; genus Achromobacter; species Achromobacter sp. Next base: position 9,682 of record NZ_DBHKZA010000101.1, on the reverse strand, counting down.
GCTTGAGACCTATCTTGAGGCCGACTTTCCCCAACCGGTACCCGTCTACGGCATTCAGGCAACGCAGGTGCGGCGCTTTCTTGGCACCGACTACGACAATGACACCTATGCGCTGATCGCCCGCTATCCGCGCACCGTCATCTTGCGCGGCGCGGGAGACCAGGCCGTGCAAGGCTGGCAATGCGACGCCACGCAGGACATCGAATTCGATTCCGAGCGGGACGGCGCCATGAAAGCACTGGACCAGTGCCAGTTGGGCCGCGGCAACCGTGTCGGGGATCTGGAGATCGCGCCGGGATCGATCCTGTATGGCTCGGAAGGGACCGTATACGTCGACGGCTTCAAGGACCCGGATCGCTGGCGCATCGAAGTGAAGGACCCTGTGGCGGTGAAGGCCTTCGGGCTGATGCTGAGCAATCCCAGGATCTACCTGGACGCGGACCGCCGCCTGCTGCGGGTCAGTGATACGGAACTGGCATGCGGCGTGCAGTGGGGAGACTTCCGCCATGCGGTCGGCACGCAGGTCAAGACGGTGCGGCGTGTGCAGGGCGCTGGCCGCGAACCATTTCCGGGCGTCATCGTCTTCAGTCCACGCGACGGGCAGCCCGCCAAGCGCGAGGGCCATGACGACGTGTCCCAAGGCATGTCGGTGATGCAGGGCCTGGACGGGACGTTTGCCGGCATCGTGAAGAACGAGGAGGTCGGCGTGTTCGAGTTTGCTTCATTCAGTGTCGGCGACGAGGAACCGGAAGCTCCGGTGCGCGCCCGTTGCCCGGCGCCTGCGGCGACGGGGCCGCGTTAAGAAATTCTTAAAAGTCTCTTCCGACAATGCGGCTTGCCGGTGGCGTCCCGCGCCGGCCGAACCGTCAGGGAGTGATGCCGGATGAGACGTCCGTGAGACGCCTGCACAGCATGGAGCTGTTCGCAGAGGTGGCCAAGGCGCGCAGCTTCAGCCGCGCCGCCGACGTCCTGGGGCTGCCGAAATCGACGCTGTCGCGGCGCGTGGCGGAGCTTGAGCGTTCGGTTGGCCTGAGCCTGCTTAACCGCAGCACCCGCAAGGTGGAGCTGACCGGCGCGGGCGAGGTCTATCTGGAACGCTGCCTGCGCATCGTCGAAGAGGCGCAGGTTGCGCATGAAGAATTGCAGGCGCTGACCGCCAAGCCGTCCGGCCTGTTGCGCGTCAATATGCCAGCTACCTTCGCGACCGACGTGATGGCCGAGATCTTCCTGGGATTTTCGCGCCGCCACCCGGAGGTGGCGTTCCACCTGAATCTGACCAGCCTGGAACATGCCGACCGGGTCGCCGAACCTTGCGACCTGACCATCAAGATCGGCGATATGCCGGATTCCACGCGCATCGCCCGGTGCCTGGGCTATCTGACTGTCCATCTTTACGCGTCGGAAGACTATTTGGCAGCCCGCGGCGCGCCGGCCCACCCGTCGGAACTTGGCGCGCATGAATGCATAGGTTTCCGCGCCGAGGCGAATGGCGCGGCCACGCGCTGGCCGCTGGCGCGAGGGCATGAACAGCTGACTGTGGCGCCGAGCGGCCGCTTTTCGGTCAACGAAGCCGGCATGGCGCGCCGGCTGGCGATGCTGGGAGCGGGCATCGCCGCGCTGGGCGGCGACCAGAGCGAGCTTGAGCGCTCGGGCGGCCTTGCGCGCGTCTTGCCGGATTGGAGCCTGGGACCGTTTCCCGTCCATGTCGTGACCGAGACGCGGCTGCTGCCGGCCCGGGCCAGGGCGTTCGTCGATTACCTGATGATGCGCCTGACCAAGGGCTGGCCGGGACCTGCGCTTACACGCTGATGTGCCGCGCCATCAGGACCGCGAACAAGGGCAGGAAAATGAACAGGTGCGATTCGATCATCACCCAGCGCCGCACCCGCTTGATCTCGGGCAACGCGGGTACGAAGCCCGGCTGCTGGCGCGACTGCTTCGCCCAGCGCAGCACGGCCAGCGTGGGCGGGATCGAACAGAGCGCGATAATGACGAAAAGCGTGATCTTGGCATGGAACCAGGGGCTGCTCATGTAGAACGCGGCGCCTTTCACGCCCTGCGTCAGCCGCAGCAGGCCGGTGATCAGCACGAGGACGGCGCTGACGCCATACAGGCGGTCATAGATGACCAGCCGTTTGACGCCGCCCGCCGTCAGATCGGGGCGCAGCAGCACGGCTTCGGCGGTCAGGACCACCACCATTACAAAGATCGCCAGATAGTGGAACCAGGCGTACAGGGCATCGGCCAGCATGTCGTCTCCAGGAAAAGGGCAAGCTTGGGTTGTACCATCCGTTCGCCGCGGACGACTACCGCTGCTTCGGCCGCCTGTCGACGCGGCAAAAAAAACGGGCGCCCGGAAAGGGCGCCCGTTCTGTTACAGCGGGACGGCGATCAACGGCGCTTGCGGGCGGCCTCGGCGGCTTCCTGCTGCGCATCCACGACGGCAAGCGCCGTCATGTTGACGATGCGGCGCACGGTGGCGCTGGTCGTCAGGATGTGCACGGGGCGTGCGGCGCCCAGCAGGATCGGACCCATCGCGACGCCATTGCTGCCCGTCATCTTCAGCATGTTGTACGTGATGTTGCCGGTGTCCAGGTTCGGCATGACCAGCAGGTTGGCGCGACCCTTGAGCGTGCTGTCCGGGTAGGCCAGCACACGGATCTTTTCCGACAGGGCGGCGTCGGCGTGCATTTCGCCATCCACTTCCAGGTCGGGCGCGCGCTCTTGCACCAGCTTGCTGGCAGCGGCCATCTTCTTCGACGATTCCGTCACGCGGCTGCCGAAGTTCGAATGCGACAGCAGGGCGATCTTCGGCACCACGCCAAAGCGCAGCATTTCGTCGGCGGCCTGGATGGTGATGTTGGCCACTTCTTCCGACGTCGGGTTTTCGTTGACGTGGGTGTCGGTGACGAACAGCGTCTGGTCAGGCAGCATCAGCACGTTCAGCGCGGCGTACGTCTGGCCTTCCTTCTTGCCGATGATTTCGTCGATGTACTTCAGCTGGTTGTCGTACTTGCTGGCCACGCCGCAAAGCAGCGCGTCGGCGTCGCCGCGACGCAGCAGCATCGCGCCGATCAGCGTGTTGTGCTTGCGGATCATCGCCTTGGCGATGGCCGGCGTCACGCCTTCGCGGCCCTTCAGCTGGTAGTACGCGTTCCAGGTTTCGTTGAAGCGGTTGTCGTCTTCCGGATCCACGATCTCGAAATGCTCGCCAGCCTTCAGGCGCAGGCCGGCCTTCTCGATGCGCATTTCGATGACGGCCGGGCGGCCGATCAGGATCGGGAACGCCAGCTTCTCGTCGGCCACGGTCTGCACCGCGCGCAGGACGCGTTCGTCTTCGCCGTCGGCGTAGATGACGCGCTTGGGCGCCTTCTTGGCCTGGGCGAACAGCGGACGCATCAGCTGGCCCGAGTGGTACACGAAGCCCATCAGCTTCTGGCGGTAGGCTTCGATGTCTTCGATCGGGCGGGCGGCCACGCCGGAGTCGGCGGCGGCTTGCGCCACGGCCGGCGCGATCTGGACGATCAGGCGCGGGTCGAACGGCTTCGGGATGATGTAGTCGGGGCCGAACGACAGTTCCTGGCCGGCATAGGCGCGGGCCACTTCATCGTTCTGCTCGGCTTGCGCCAGTTCGGCGATGGCCTTCACGCAAGCCAGCTTCATTTCTTCCGTGATGCGCGAGGCGCCGGCATCCATGGCGCCGCGGAAGATGAAGGGGAAGCACAGCACGTTGTTGACCTGGTTCGGGTAGTCCGAACGGCCGGTGGCGATGATGCAGTCGGGGCGCGCGGCCTTGGCGACTTCGGGGCGGATTTCCGGTTCCGGGTTGGCCAGCGCCAGGATCAGCGGGCGGTCGGCCATGGTCTTGACCATGTCGCCGGTCAGGACGCCAGCGGTCGAGCAGCCCAGGAACACGTCGGCGCCGTTGACCACGTCGGCCAGCGTGCGCGCGTCGGTCTTCTGCGCGTAGCGCTTCTTGTTGGCTTCCATGTTTTCATCGCGGCCATCCCAGATCACGCCGCGGGAGTCCACCACGTAGATGTTCTCGCGCTTGACGCCCAGGTGGACCAGCAGGTCCAGGCAGGCGATGGCGGCGGCGCCGGCGCCCGAGCAGGCGAGCTTGACCGAGCCGATGTCCTTGTTCACGACCTTCAGGCCGTTCAGGATGGCGGCCGACGAGATGATGGCGGTGCCGTGCTGGTCGTCATGGAAGACGGGGATCTTCATGCGTTCGCGCAGCTTCTTCTCGATGTAGAAGCACTCGGGCGCCTTGATGTCTTCCAGGTTGACGCCGCCCAGCGTGGGCTCCAGCGCCGCGATGATGTCGACCAGCTTGTCCGGATCGTTCTCGGCCAGTTCGATGTCGAACACGTCGATGCCGGCGAACTTCTTGAACAGGCAGCCCTTGCCTTCCATCACCGGCTTGGCGGCCAGCGGGCCGATGTTGCCCAGACCCAGGACGGCGGTGCCGTTGGTGATCACACCCACCAGGTTGCCGCGCGAGGTGTACTTCGAGGCGGCGTCATCGCCCTGGTCGAAGATGGCCATGCAAGCGGCGGCCACGCCGGGGGAGTAGGCCAGGGACAAGTCGTCCTGGTTGGCCAACGTCTTGGTCGGGACGACCGAGATTTTGCCGGGGGTGGGATAGGCGTGGTAATCCAACGCCATTTTGGTAAGAGTTTCGTCCATGGGATCGGGGCCTCTGAGGCACTAACTGAAAAAGAAAACGGGATGACAAAAGGCGGGCTCGCGGCCCGCCGGTTTCTTTGCGAAATGCTTAGGGAACACCCGTATTTCACCAGAAAGCGCGGGTGCTTGGTTGTTGCAGTGCAGCGAAGTGTCTACAGCTCCCAGGGCGGCGTCTGCCGCGCGCGCGCGTTCAAGGACTGGCGCAGCGTGTCGGCGTCGGCTTGGCGGTCCAAGCTGTCCAGCGCGTACAGCACGATCCAGTCGGCGCTGACTTCGAAGAAGTCGCGCAACTGGGCGCGGGTGTCGCTGCGGCCGAAGCCGTCCGTGCCCAAGGTCCTGTAGGGGGCGGGCACCCAGGCGCGAATCTGTTCAGGGACGGCGCGCACGTAGTCGGTGGCCGCGATGACGGGCGCGTCGCTGGCGCCCAGGCAATGGCGGACCCAGTCCTCGCCGTTCGTGGCCTCGAGCCCCAGCACCCGCGCGCGTTCGGCTTCGCGGCCGTCGCGGGCCAGTTCGGAAAAGCTGGTGACGCTCCAGACCTCGGCGTCCACGCCATAGCGTTCGCGCAGGCGGTCGGCCGCCATTTCGGCCTCGCGCAGCATCGGGCCCGCGCCCAACAGACGCACCTGGGCTTGCCCGCGCGCCGGGCGCAGGCGGTACATCCCGCGCAGGATGCCGTCGCGCACGCCGGCGTCCGCCGGCATGTCGGGCTGCGCCAGGTTTTCGTTCGTGACCGTCAGGTAGAAGAACTCGTCGCGCTGCTCGTCCAGCATGCGGCGCATGCCGTATTCGACGAGGACGGCGACTTCAAACGCGTAGGCCGGGTCGTACGCACGGCAGTTGGGCACGGCGGCGGCCATGATGTGGCTGGAGCCGTCCTGGTGCTGCAGGCCTTCGCCGCCCAGCGTGGTGCGCCCGGACGTGGCGCCGATCAGGAAACCGCGCGTGCGCTGATCGGCGGCGGCCCAGATCAGGTCGCCGATGCGCTGGAAGCCGAACATCGAGTAATAGATATAGAACGGCAGCATCGGCAGGCCGTTGACCGAATAGCTGGTGCCGGCCGCGGTCCAGGACGAGATCGCGCCCGCCTCGGTGATGCCTTCCTCCAGGATCTGGCCATCGCGCGCTTCGCGGTAGTACAGCACCGAGCCGATGTCCTCGGGCTCGTAAAGCTGGCCTTGCGCCGAATAGATGCCGATCTGGCGGAACAGGTTGGCCATGCCGAACGTGCGCGCTTCGTCCGCGACGATCGGCACGATGCGCGAGCCCACGGCGGCGTCCTTGAGCAGCGCGGTCAGCATGCGCACGATGGCCATGGTCGACGACATTTCCTTGCCGTCGGCGGCCAGCGCAAAGCGTGCCCAGTGTTCGGCGTCCGGGGGCGTCAGGCGCGGGGCCTGCGTGCGGCGGCGGGGAATGTGGCCGCCGAGCGCCACGCGGCGTGCTTGCAGGTGGCGCAGTTCGGCGCTGTCTTCCGCGGGGCGATAGAACTTGAGCGCCAGGCAATCGGCGTCCGAGATCGGCAGCGCGAAGCGGTCGCGGAAGGCCAGCAAGGCCTCGTCGTCCAGCTTTTTCTGCTGGTGCGTCGTCATCTTGCCCTGGCCGGCCGAGCCCATGCCGAAGCCCTTCTTGGTCTGCGCCAGGATCACGGTGGGCTGGCCGCGGTGTTGCGCCGCCCGGTGGTAGGCGGCGTGGATCTTCACCATGTCGTGGCCGCCCCGGTGCAGGCGGTCGATGGCCTCGTCGGTCCAGTCGGCCACCAGCGCGGCCAACTCCGGGTTCTGGTTGAAGAAGTGGGCGCGGTTGAAGGCGCCGTCGTTGGCGGCGAAGGTCTGGAACTGGCCGTCCACGGTGTTGGCGAAGGCGCGAGCCAGCGCGCCATTGGTGTCCCGGCGCAGCAGGGCGTCCCAGTCGCTGCCCCAGACCAGCTTGATCACGTTCCAGCCCGCGCCCGCGTACAGCGTTTCCAGTTCGTCGATGATGCGGCCGTTGCCGCGCACCGGGCCGTCCAGCCGCTGCAGGTTGCAGTTGACGACGAAGACCAGGTTGTCGAGCTTTTCGCGCGCCGCCAGCGTCAGCGCGGCGATGGACTCGGGCTCATCCATCTCGCCGTCGCCGAAGATGCCCCAGACCTTGCGGTCGCCGCCGGGCACGAGCGAGCGGTGTTCCAGGTAGCGCATGAAGCGCGCCTGGTAGATGGCGTTGATGGGGCCGATGCCCATGGAACCGGTGGGGAACTGCCAGAAGTCCGGCATCAGCCACGGGTGGGGATAGGACGACAGGCCGCGCAGGCCGTTCGCCGTGGCGGTGATTTCCTGGCGGAAATGCGCCAGGTCGTCTTCGCCGAGGAAACCTTCAAGGTAGGCGCGGGCATACACGCCGGGCGCCGAATGGGGCTGCATGTAGACCAGGTCGCCCGGGCCGTCGGCCGACTGCGCGCGGAAGAAGTGGTTGAAGCCGACCTCGAACAGGTCGGCGGCCGACGCATAGCTGGCGATATGGCCGCCCAGCTCGCCATGCGCCTGGTTGGCTCGCACCACCATGGCCAGCGCGTTCCAGCGGTTGATGCGGGCGATGCGTTCTTCCACGGCCAGGTTGCCGGGGAAGGGCGGCTCCTGGTCGGCGGGGATGGTGTTCAGATAGGCGGTGCGGGTCTGGCTGTTGGCGCGCAGGCCCAGCGACGCGGCGTGCCCCAGCAGGCAGTCCAGGACGTAGCCGGCGCGGCTTGCGCCGTCGGCCTCGACCAGCGACTGCAGGGCGTCTCGCCACTCTGCGGTTTCCGAGGGATCGGCATCGTGCCGGTCGTCTTGCCCGGCGATAGGGTGGCTGGCGTCGCGCATGGTCGTGATGTCTCCTGTTATCGCTCAATGCTAGACCTGTGTGGCAGGCATGAGTCATCAAATTCCAGGGTCAATGCTTCGGCTTTCAGCATAATCTTTTGTGGGCGTTTGCATTGCCGGCAGTATCTGCCGCCAGGCGGCGTTTACGCGTGGTGACCACTGGGTGGACGCCGAAGCGCTAGAATGCGCGGTTTAGCGAATTCCCAACGGGAGACTTCAATGACACAACCTGTCAGCGTCCCGGCAAACGTCACTCTTCCGGAACTGACGTTCCGCGGCGTCTTGCTCGGCGCCCTGATCACCGTGATCTTCACGGCCTCCAACGTCTTCCTGGGGCTGAAGGTCGGCCTGACGTTCTCGTCCGCCATTCCCGCGGCGGTGATTTCGATGTCGGTGCTGCGCCTGTTCAAGGACGCCAACATCCTTGAAAACAACATGGTGCAGACGCAGGCCTCGGCGGCCGGCACGCTGTCGTCCATCATCTTCATCCTGCCCGCGCTGGTCATGATGGGGCACTGGCAGGGCTTTCCGTTCTGGCAGACGCTCGGCATCTGTGCGGCCGGCGGCATGCTGGGCGTGATGTTCACCATCCCGCTGCGTCACGTGATGGTGGTGCAAAGCGACCTGCCGTACCCGGAAGGCGTGGCCGCGGCCGAAATCCTGCGGGTGGGCAGCGCCGAACGCGCGCAAGACGCCGCCGGCGAGTCGCCACAGGCCTCCGGTGCCAAGCCCGCCGCGACCGGCATGGGCGACATCGTGACCGGTGGCGTCGTGGCGGCGGTGGTCAGCTTCGCCGCCAGTGGCCTGCGCGTGCTGGGCGACGGCGTCAGCGGCTGGTTCGCCCTGGGCGGCGCGGTGTTCCGCCTGCCGATGGGCTTTTCGCTGGCGCTCCTGGGCGCGGGCTACCTCATCGGCATCGTCGCGGGCCTGGCCATGCTGACGGGCCTGATCATATCCTGGGGCATCGCGGTGCCCGTCCTGACGGCGATGGGCGACATGCCCGCCGGGCAGACGCTGGCGCAATACGCCACCGGGCTGTGGTCGTCGCAGGTGCGCTTCATCGGCGCCGGGGTGATCGGCGTGGGCGCGATCTGGACGCTGGCGACCCTGTTCATGCCGATGGCGCGCGGCGTCAAGGCCTCGTTTTCGGCGTTGACGAAGGCGGGCGCCGCCCGGGCCGGCCAGGCGCCGCGCACCGAGCGCGACCTGTCGGCAGGCTGGATTTCGGTCGTGACGCTGGTCTTGGTGGCGATCCTGGTGATCACGTTCCAGGTGTTCCTGTCGGGCGCGCCGCTGTCAGCCGGCGCCATCTGGAAACTGGTGGCCTACGCCGTGCTGTTCGCCTTCGTGTTCGGCTTCCTGGTTGCGGCGGCTTGCGGCTACATGGCGGGCCTGGTGGGGTCGTCGACCAGCCCGATCTCGGGCGTGGGCATCGTGGCCATCGTGCTGGTGTCGCTGCTGATGCTGGCCTTGGGCGGCGAATTGCTGGGCGTGCAGAACGGCGTGCAGATGGCGATCGCGCTGTCGATCTTCAGCACGTCGGCGGTGGTGGCCGTGGCGTCGATTTCCAACGACAACCTGCAAGACCTGAAGACGGGCTGGCTGGTGGGCGCCACGCCGTGGCGCCAGCAGGTGGCGCTGCTGATCGGCTGCGTCGTGGGGGCGGCGGTGATCTCGCCGGTGCTGGAGCTCTTGTACAACGCCTACGGTTTCGCGGATGCGATGCCGCGCGACGGCATGGACCCGGCGCAGGCCTTGTCGGCCCCGCAGGCGACATTGATGCTGGCGATTGCGCGCGGCATCTTCACCCACCAGTTGAACTGGACGATGATCCTGATCGGCATGGCGGTGGGCGTGGGCCTGATCGTGGTGGACGAGATCCTCAAGCGCACGTGCCGGGTCGCCCGGATTCCGGTGCTGGCGGTGGGTATCGGCATCTATCTGCCGCCGACCGTGGCCGCGCCCATTGTGGCCGGCGCCGTGCTGGCGTGGCTGCTGGAGCGCGCGCTGCGCCGCCGCGCTGCCGCCGCCGGCAAGCCCTATGAGCAATTCGCGGATGCGCCCAACCGACGCGGCGTGCTGATCGCCTCCGGCCTGATCGTGGGCGAAAGCCTGGTGGGCGTGCTGATGGCGGCCATCATCGGCGCGGCGGG
>NZ_DBHKZA010000100.1:0-19048 GCF_057314935.1 Achromobacter sp. | reverse complement strand
CGACTGGCGGCTGTGCGTCGCCCCGATGATTGACGTGACCGATCGCCACTGCCGCTATTTCCATCGGCTGCTGGCCCCCCGCGCACGCTTGTATACGGAAATGATCACCACGGGTGCGCTGCTGCACGGCAGCGTATCGCGGCACCTCGATTTCGACGAAGCCGAGCATCCGGTTGCCCTGCAACTGGGCGGCAGCGAACCCGACGCCTTGGCGCAGTCGGCCAAGCTGGGCCGTCAATGGGGCTATGACGAGATCAACCTGAACTGCGGGTGCCCTTCGGAACGCGTGCAGAAGGGCGCTTTCGGCGCCTGCCTGATGGCGGAACCGGCGCTGGTGGCCGATTGCATGAAGGCCATGCAGGATGCCGTGGATATCCCGGTTACCGTCAAGCACCGCCTGGGGCTGGACTACGAGGAATCCTACGCATTCGTCCGGGATTTCGTGGGCAAGATCTACGACACGGGATGCCGGGTGTTCATCGCCCATGCCCGCAATGCGGTGCTCAAGGGCCTGTCGCCCAAGGACAACCGTGAAATCCCGCCGTTGCGCTATGACGTGGTCAAGCAGCTGAAGCTGGATTTTCCCGATTGCACGTTCGTGCTCAATGGCGGGCTGGCCGATGCCGAGCAATCTGTCCGGGCTGCCAACGAGTTTGATGGCGTGATGTTGGGCCGGGCCGCCTGGCACACCCCGCGCGTGCTGTCCGAAGTGTCGTTGCAGTTGTGGCCGTCAGTCCGGCTGCCCAGCGACGCGCAAGTGGTGGACGCCATGACCGAATACGTGGCGCGCCAGGTCGCCAAGGGTGTACCACTGCGCGTGATGACGCGGCCGATGCTGGGCCTGGTGAACGGGCAGTCGGGCGCGCGCCGGTGGCGCCGCATGCTTTCGGATCCGGCGCTGCTTGCCGCGAACAACCCCGAATTGATCTATGACGCCTGGCGCAGCCAGCGGCAGGCGCCAGAAATGCGCGGCGCCGCATTCGAAGCGGCGCCGGCAGGGGTGTAGGCCAAAGGGATAGCTACCGCGGCGGGCGCCGCGGGGCAGTCCCGGAACGCGGTCAGGACTTGGCCGGTTCGGCGCTTTCCGTGGGCCAATCGCGGATGTAGGCCTTGAGCATGTTGTTTTCAAACTGCTGGGCCGCCACGATGGCTTGGGCCATGTCGTAGAACGAAATCACACCCATCAGGGTCGGGCCGTCCATGACCGGAATGTAGCGCGCGTGCTTTTCCAGCATCAGGCGCTGCACTTCGTCGGCGCTGGTGTTGGGCGACACGCTGACCGGCGCGTCATCCATGATCGAACGGATGGTCGTTTCGCCGGCGCCGCCATGGGCGTGCATGTGGCGGATGATTTCGCGGAACGTGAGCATGCCGGTCAGGGTGCCGAATTCCATGATCACCAGCGAGCCTATGTCCTGCTCGCTCATGGTTTGCACGGCCTGGGACACAGGCATGTCGGGCGACGCCGTATAGAGCGTATCGCCCTTGACGCGCAAAATCTCGCTGACCTTCAACATCGGTTCCTCCTGGGCGGACTACGCCCGAATGCATTTGCTATTTCTTGTTCGCTTCCAATTGCAATATTGGAGCGATTCCATTTTCGGTATTCTGCGCTTCTCCGCACAGTTCTTCCAGCGTAGGCGTATTTTGCTGGGAAATTACGGCTGAAGCGACTCGCAATATCTCGGGATCGTCGCGGACGCGGGGCTGAGTGCGGTCCAGCAGGAAATTGTCGACGACCGGCGCCAACGAGGTTTCGCGCGCGTCGCAGGTCAAGACCCAGTTGTCTTCGGGGCTGCGCGTGGCCAGGCCCATGGTGTTCAGCGTTTCCAGGACCTCGTTCAATTCGTCCTGGTGCAGGTGCAATTGCGAGGCCAGCTCATTGGCGGGCAGGCCCGGCGGATTGGCGGACTGCACGCGGCGCAGGGCGCGCAGCGCGTCCAGGGCGTCGACGAATTGCGCGCCGGCGTAGCGGTTGATCTCCCAGCGGCCCAGCCGGATCAGGGGCGCGCTGGAGGCCAGCGTGGCGCCCAGCAGGACGGCCAGCCACGACAGGTAGATCCACAGCAAGAAGATCGGCAGCGTGGCAAACGCCCCATAGATGATGGTGTAGGTGGGAAACCGGGTCAGGTAATACGCAAACCCGGATTTCATGACTTCCAGGACGATGGCCGTTACACACCCGCCCACCAGCGCATCGCGCCACAGCACTTCGCGGTTGGGCACCACGACGAACAGCGCGGCAAAGCCCAGCGCGGTCAGGATCAGGGGAATGAAGGAAATGGCCACGCTGATCGCTTCGGGCACGTCCGCCACCAGCCCCAAAGATTCCCGCGCCACGAAAGAGGTCGCCCACAGGCTGGCGCCCGCCAGGACTGGCCCCAGCGTGATGATGGCCCAGTACACCAGCGCCCGTTGCGGCAGGGGGCGCTGCCGCGAAACGTGCCAGATGTCGTTGAAAGCCTGGTCGATCGTCATGATCAGCAGCAGGGAAGTCACCAGCAGGAACGCGCCGCCAATGGCGGTCAGGCGGGAGGCCTGGCGCGCGAACTGGTTCAGGTATTCCATGATGTTGTCCGAGACGGACGGCGGCATCAGGCTGTTGGTCAGGAAATCTTCAAGGGCGACGCGGAATTCCTGGAATACCGGAAACGCGGTAAACAAGGACAGCACCACCGCCAGCATGGGCACGATGGCCAGGACGGTGGTGAAGGTGAGGCTGGAGGCGACCTGAAGCAGCTTTTCTTCGTTGGCGCGCTGCACCGTGAATCGGAAGACGCGTCCGGCCCTCGCGGCCCATGAAGAGCGCGAAGTCGAGGGCTCGGTGGCCGCCGGCATAGCGGCGTCAGGCTCGGCGGGGCGATTCATCAGGCGATAATAGCAGCATGAACCCTGAACTCAACCCCCGTTTGCGCCTGCTGGCCTCGGTTTCACTGTTCGCCCTGATCGTCTTGTGCGTCACCTGGGAAACCGTGGTGGCGCCGGTGCGGCCGGGCGGTTCGTGGATGCTGCTGAAAGCGCTGCCCCTCGCGTTTCCGCTGCGCGGCATCCTGCGCGGAAACCTCTATACCTATCAGTGGGCATCGATGTTGTCGCTGCTGTATCTGATGGAAGGCACGGTGCGCGCCATGTCGGACCCGGCACCGCTCTCCGTGCTGATGGCGTGGGGCGAGATCATCCTGTCGGCCACTTTCTTCCTTAGCGCCATTTTCTATGTGCGCCCCGCCAAGCGGGCCGCCCGGAGCCAACGCGCATGACCTCCCATTCCCTGTCCGAACTGCATGCCGTCAATTCGTTTGCGGCATTGCCCGAAGCGTTCTACACCCGGCTGACGCCGCAGGGGCTGAACCATCCGCGCCTGCTCCACGCCAATGCCGAGGCGGCCGGGCTGATCGGGCTGGACCCCGCGGCATTGTCCACGCCGGAATTCCTTGCCGTGTTCTCGGGCTCGCAGCCCTTGCCCGGCGGGGACACGCTGGCCGCCGTCTATAGCGGGCATCAATTCGGCGTATGGGCCGGCCAGTTAGGCGATGGGCGTGCCCATTTGCTGGGCGAAGTTGAAGGGCCTGACGGCGGCTGGGAGCTGCAACTGAAGGGCGCAGGCATGACCCCGTACTCGCGGATGGGGGACGGCCGGGCCGTCCTGCGTTCGTCGGTGCGGGAATACCTGGCCAGCGAAGCCATGCATGGGTTGGGAATCCCCACCACGCGCGCGCTGGCGCTGGTGGTGTCTGATGATCCAGTCATGCGGGAAACCGTGGAAACCGCCGCCATCGTGACGCGGATGTCGCCCAGTTTCGTGCGGTTCGGCTCCTTTGAACATTGGTCGTCGCGCCGCCAGCCTGAGCTGCTGAAGACGCTGGCGGACTACGTCATCGACCGCTTTTACCCTGAATGCCGTGAATCGATCGCGGGCGAGCCCCTGAGCGAAACCGCGCCCTACATCAATCTGCTGCGCGCGGTCACCCGGCGCACGGCGCTGTTGATGGCGGACTGGCAGGCCGTGGGCTTCTGCCACGGCGTGATGAATACCGACAACATGTCCATCTTGGGGCTGACGCTGGATTACGGGCCCTATGGATTCATGGACGGCTTCCGTCTGGGGCACGTCTGCAATCATTCGGATTCGGAAGGGCGCTATTCCTGGAACCGGCAACCGTCGGTGGCGCTGTGGAACCTGTACCGGCTGGGCGGCAGCCTGCACGCGCTGGTGCAGGATGTCGAAGGCCTGCGCGCCGTGCTGGACGAGTTCGAAGCGGTTTTCACCCGGGCCTTCCACGACCGCATGGGCGCCAAGCTGGGCTTGACCGCGTGGCGGCCGGCCGACGAGGCGCTGCTGGATGATCTGCTCAAGCTGATGGACGCCAACCGGGCCGATTTCACCTTGTCCTGGCGGCGCCTGGCCGACGCCGTGCTGGGCGAGCGTGCGGCGTTCCAGGATTTGTTCATTGACCGTCAGGCGGCCTCCGCCTGGCTGGACCGCCTGCTGGCGCGCCATGCAGAAGATGGCCGGCCTGCTGAGGAAACCGCCCAGGCCATGAACCGCGTCAATCCGCTATACGTCCTGCGCAACCATTTGGCGGAAGAGGCCATCCGGGCGGCAAAGGCCGGCGATGCAAGCGAAATCGACACGTTGATGAAGTTGCTGCGGGCGCCTTTCGTGGCCCAGGCAGGGTATGAGCGCTACGCTGGGCTGCCGCCGGATTGGGCGGGCAGCCTTGAAGTCAGCTGCTCTTCTTGACGCGTTTCGGCGGTAATCGCAGGAAAACGCATACCAAGATCTTGGGATTTACGTGAAAAAGGCGTGAAAGAGAGTGAAATATCGCGGTTTTTTTCACTGCAATCATTCGTTTCCATTGTAAATCTCGTAAGATTGTCGCCTGCGGGACACTCAGGATGGCTGGCTGCATCCTTGGGGCATTTGTCGACAATTTTCAATATAAAGCACTCTGAATATGCCTGGCGCAGATGGTTTGCTATGTATCGGTCTGCTTGAGGATGATGCTGACTTCCGGGAGGAGTTGGCATTAGGCCTGGGCGGCTACGGTTTTCGGGTGGCGTTTGCTTGTGACAATGCTGCGGCGTTCTATCGCCGCTTGCAGGAGCAGCCGTGCGACATCGTTATCCTGGATGCGCACCTACCCGGAGAGGACGGTTTTTCCGTGGCGACACGCTTGCGGGCATTGAGCCCCGTGGGCATCGTCATGCTGACGGGGCGCAGCGCGCTGGAAGACCGCGTGCGCGGCCTGGAGGGCGGCGCGGATGTCTACATGACCAAGCCGGTGGACCTGCTGGAGCTCAGCTCCGTCATCCGCAGCTTGGCCCGGCGCATGCGCCTGGCCAAGGCGCCCCGTCCGGCGGACGCGGAAACGCGCGCCTCGGCGGACAGCACCTGGTCCTTGCAGGACGGCGGCTGGATCCTGGTTGCGCCCGACGGCGCCTCCTTGCACCTGAGCGCCCAGGAACGGACCTTTCTGGTGGCCTTGATGGATGCGGCGGGCAGCGCCGTCAGCCGACAGGTGCTGGCCGAACTGTTCCTGCCGGATAGCCCGGGTGGTTTCGAATTGCGCCGCATTGACGTGCTGGTGAGCCGTCTGCGCGCCAAGGCGCAAAGCGCCGGCCTGAAGCTGCCTGTGCTGTCGGTGCGCGGCCAGGGCTACGTTTTCGCCGCCTGACACCCGCCGGTGTTGCCCCGCGCCCGGCTAACTCGCCCGGGCTTGAGTCGCAGGGGCCTGGGCCGGCAGGGTGATGATGAAACGCGTGCCCACTCCGACCTTGCTTTGCATGGTCAGCGAACCGCCCTGGTTCTGGCAGATGCGGCGCGCCAGATACAACCCGATGCCCATGCCCTGAGTCTCGCGATGCGCGGAGCGCCGGAAATGGGGCTCGAAGATCCGTGCCTGTTCCTCTTCCCCGATGCCGGGGCCGCGGTCAATGACAGCCAACCACGCCATCTGGACGCCGTCGGGACAGGCCTGGCCGGTTTCGATCCTGACGGGCTCATTGGCGGGCGAATACTTGATGGCGTTGTGAATCAGATTGCGCACCACCACGCTGGTCAGCGGGCGGTCGCAAAACACGGGCAGGGTGCCGTCGGCTTGCATCATCAACGCATGCGCGGTATCCGGCTGCATCGCCGTCACGACATCACGAGCCAGCTCGGCCAGGTCCGTGTGTTCGCCGCGCGGCGTCCAGGCCTGCTCGCCCAGGCGGTCCTGGTTCAGCAACTGGTCCATCAGTTCGGTCATCCGCGAAACCGAGCGGTGAATGCGGGCCAGCCGGTTGTCGACGGCCTCGCCGCTGTCGGACAGGATCATGTCCAGCGATTGGGCCGCCGCGCTGATGGTCGCCAGCGGCGCGCGCAGTTCGTGGGAAATCAGCGCGTTCATCTGGCGTTGCGTATCCAGGGCGCCAGCCAGTTCGGCCAGCCGCAATTCGCCTTGGGCCAGATGCTCCACGTCAGCCGGGTCATGTCCCGGGCGGCTTGCTGTGCCGTGCACCGGGGATTGGCGCGCTAGCGCCAGACCGAGCAGGGCGCCGCCCACCAGCAACAGGCGCGCCAGTTCGATAGGCGTGCCGGCGGTATCGGCACCGTTGGATTGCCAGGCATCGTGCCCCAGCATCCATGCCGACGCCGCATAAGCTCCCGTCATTGCCAGCGCCACGCCGCGGCCGGTCTTCTGCAGGATGGCGCGCGCGGCGAACCAGACGGCCAGCGGCACGCTCAGCACCGCGCACAGGCCGGCGATCACGGCTGGAATCGAGCCGTTGTCGGTTTCATAGACGAAGATCAGCGCCAACGCCGCCACGGCTGCTAGCGCGATGCTCAGGCCGCGGCAGGCCGCCGCCAGCCTGAAGGCGTGGGGCAGGCCCGTCAGCAATGGGGCCGTCAAGGCCAGCAGGGCTGCAAACGAGCCCGCTTGCAACGCGCCGGGCGGCAACAAGTCGGGCAATGAGCGGAACAGGCCCTCGATCAGCATGAAGGCCAGGCCGGCGCCGTAGACGGATGCCCGGGTGTATCCCCACGCGACGGCGCATGCCAGGCCGCCGGCGATGGCGACGCCGGCCGTCAGGCCAAGCTGGATGTCCTCGTAAGAGCCGCTCAGACCGTAGGCCAGCACGGCACCCGGCCAAAGCAGGCCGAAGGACAGGGCGCATAGCAGCGCTTCAAACCGCGAGAACGCCGCCCGCGATCCGGCGTTGGCACATCGCGCACGGTGATGGCGAAAACGCCAGCGGGTGCGAAGAAACAATCCTTCCGTCAACTAGGAACCCATTGGTGATCCGGCGCGAGGTCGCGCATTTGCGAGAAGTTTACGACAGCCCCGCGCATTGCGCGGACGCCGAGGCTTTCAAGGATTTGCTGGGTGGCCGAATCGGGGACGTCTTCAGCGTAGACGGCCATGTCCAGCGTCGTGGCGGTGGCCACTACGGTGGCGGCCAGGTGCTGGCTGCCCGGACTTTGCAGCAGGCCGGTGATGAAACTGCCGCATAGTTTCAGGTAAGACACCGGATATTCATGCAGGTGTTCCATGGCGCCGAACTGCTGCGACAGCCGCGAGATGCCCGTGCGGGCGCCCGCCGCGGTGACGATGTCGCACAGTTGGCGCAGATCGCCGCCCTGATCGACGAGGCCTGCGGCGTCGACTTCGATGATCAGGCGCGTGGTCAGGGCGGGGCGGTCGGCGAGCATCCTGTCCAATCGAGACAGGAAGGACGTTTGCGCCAGCGAGGCCAGGGACACGGGCACGGTCAGTGCGCCGGTGTGGGTGAACAACCAGTCGAGCCCCAGGCGGATGGCCTGGATGTCGCATTCCGCCGATAGTCCCAGCCGGACAGCGGGCGGCATGAAGATAGAGGCGGGCACCGGATCTCCGCCTGTCGTATCGTGCAGCGTCAGGCTGGCTTCGTGGTGCAGCAGCGCGCCGGACAGGGCATGCAGCGGCTGGATCGTCAGCGAAAAGCGATGTTGCTCCAGGGCGGTGGCCAGGGCGTCGTGCCAGCTGTATTCTCCGATGCGCGTGCTGTCTGCGGCCTGGCTGGCCGGCGTGATCTGGTCGTCGTCAGCGCTTTCGGCGCACATCAGGGCGTGGTCCAGGCGGGCCAGCATATCGCTCATGTTGTCGCCGGGGGCGAAGGCGGCCATGGCCAGGGCCCAGCGGCACCAGCCGTACTTGTCCATCGGCACGCGCAGCGCACGCAGTTCGCGGCGGACCCGTTCGGCCAGCAGGCTGGCTTGCGGCGCCGACGTGCGCGGCATCAACAGCGCGAAGTCCGAGCCGCTGATGCGCGCGATCTGCGCAGACGACCCGCCGAATTCCGCTACCAGCTTGCGCAAACGGTCCGAGGACGAACGCAGCCACTGGTCCGTGAAGGCGCGCGACAAGTGCCGGTTGATCTGGGCCAGATCGCGTTGGCGGAACATCAGGATATGGCCGCCGGCATCCGGCGTCTTGTCCGCCAACGCCAGCCGGAACTGATCGATGAAGTACTTGCGGTTGTGCAGGCGGGTGACGGGATCGCGGTAAATCTCGCTTTGCAGGGATTCGATCTTCGCGTTCTGTTCTTCGACCGTGGCAGCCACCCGGCGTTGCGCGTCGACGAGCGCCTGGTCCACCCCTGCCAGTTCACATGATCCCGTGAGCGCGGTGCGGTTGCCGGGGTCCAGGGTGCGCACGCGTTCGCAGATGTCGCGCGAGGTCCGGAGCTCGATCCAGCGGACCAGGTTCAAGGCGAATAGCGCCCAGAAGACACCGGCAACCAGCACCAGCCCCAAGATCCGTACGCCGCCCTGCCACAGCGTGTCGCGCGCCAGCCGCGTATCCGCCTGCACGGTGACGGTGCCCCGGACGGCACCATCGGCCGAGGTGAAAGGCCGTGACACCGCGGGCGCCTGCACGCTCAGCCAGGCGTTGCGCCAGTCCCCGTCCTTGGCCGCGGCGCCCGGGCGCTTTTGTTGCTCGGCGAGGACGGTCCCCGCGTCATCGGCAATGCGGACCACCGCGTACAGGCCTTGTTCGAATAGTTCATCGGCCAACGCCGCCCGTTCGACGGGGTTGGCCGTGGCATGCGAGAGTGCCCACGCCAAGGCAGTGGCGCCGCCTTCGCTTTGCTGCGCGAGTTGCGCGTTCAGATAACGGTGGGCGGCAAACATCCCCAGCGCCTGGGCGCCGAGCAGGATGAAGCCGACCAGGAGGGCGGTGCAAAAAAGTAATCGGCGGAATGTCGACATGTGTTTGGGGTTCCCTTTTTGGACGGCAGGCGAACTCGCGAGGAGGGTTGCCGGGCGGCCGATGAAAGGGGACATCGGGCATCGAACGTGCCCGACGGGAAAAAACCTGGATAAGAAACGTGACACACGTTACTAATACCTCAGTGGCGCCGCTTACACTGTAATTCGGCATGTCACAGAACGTACAGAATATTACGAAATTCGCTACGACATCAGACAACCTGTGCAATTATTTCGAGCGTGATAATTGCCCGGTTGAGAACTATTGAGACAGGGCGTATTAATTTTTGGGCTTTGGCTGTCGTAGTAAGGGTAGGGCATGGATCTATGGATCGGCCAGCGAACGCTATCCAGGGACCGTTATGACCATCCACGAGCAATCAGAGAGCCTTAGGATTTCAAGGAAAAGAGGCGCGTTGCCTCTGAAGTGTGGCGTTTTTTTGCGAAAATAATGCATAATTTAAAAAATGTTACAGCCCTTGGGTTCTTTCTTGGACCGCAACGCCAGGGGTTTCTAGATAGGGGGCTCCGTGCGTGAGAGTTACCTGCTCGCACTGTGCCTGACGCTCGCAGGCGCACTTGCGGCGATAAGTGTGTTTTTCGTCCGCAGGGAACGTGCATTGCGTGGACGACTGACGCGCGACGAATTGACCGGCGTCCTGAGTCAGCAGGAGCTGCATCGCCGCGCGCGCGCCTGGCTGGCCCAAACGGAAGGGCCGGCACGCCGGGGCGCCTTTTTCCTGGTCAGTTTCGAGCAGTACGCCGAGATCAGCGCCATGCTGCGCGCAGGCGAAGACCAGTCGCTGCTGGTGCAGGTGGCCAACCGCCTGGGCCTGATCACCCGCACCTTGGGCGGCATGGTGGCGCGCACCGGCATCGACAGCTTCACCCTTTGCGTGCCAGAAGTGGACGAAGTGGGGGCGGCGCAGGTGTCGGCCAAGCTGCTGGAAGACCTGAGCGCCCCGTATGAACTGGGGGGGCGTCCCCTGATTGCCGTTTTCCGGGTCGGGGCTGCGTTGTACCCCGACCACGGGCGTACTGTTGAAGAAATGCAACGCTGCGTGCAAGTGGCGATGGTTCCGCTGAAAGAGCGGGGCGGCCCTGGGTGGAATCTGTTCGATTTCAGGCTCCTGGCACGGCACCGCGACCAGCAAGGCCTGGAAAACGACTTGCGCCTGGCGCTGACCACGCCCGCCATGGAACAGTTCGAACTGTTCTACCAGCCCGTTTGCGACAGCGGAACCGGAGTGGTGCAGGGCTGCGAGGCCTTGCTGCGCTGGCACCACCCCGTATTGGGCAGCGTGTCGCCGGCAGTCACCATCGAATTGGCCGAACGCAGCGGGCTGATCGTTCCGTTGGGCGCCTGGATTCTGGAACGGGCGTGCTCGCAAGCCGCCTTGTGGCCGCCGGCCTGGCGGGTCCACGTGAACCTGTCGGTCAAGCAGATGAACGAGGATGGTCTGGTTCAATTGGTGTCCGACGTGCTGGCGGCGACAAGGCTGTCGCCAAGCAAGCTGGTGCTGGAGATCACGGAATCGATCTTCATCCTGCACTACGAGCGGCACGTCAAGATCCTGAACACGCTGCGCGCCAAAGGCATCGGCGTGGCGCTGGACGATTTCGGTTGTGGGTATTCCAGCCTGAATCACCTGCGCCACCTGCCCATCGATTGGGTGAAGATCGACCGCAGCTTCATTTCGGCGCTGGAGTCAGACGCCGGCAGCCGTGAAGTCGTGTCCGCGCTGTTCGGCCTGTGCCAGGCGATGCGCCTGCCGGTCGTGGCCGAAGGCGTCGAAACCGAAGGCCAACGCGAAATCCTGAAGTCCCTGGGCTGCAGGGAAATGCAGGGCTACCTGCTGGGACGCCCTGCGCCGGCCTCGGAAATCCAGGCTTTGGCTTCGGCGGTGTCATAATCGGGGTTGCTCGCAAATCCGACCTGTTGACTTCCTATGCCCGGCAATACCCTAGGTACCCTCTTTACCGTCACGAATTTCGGCGAATCCCACGGGCCGGCCATCGGTTGCGTCGTGGATGGCTGTCCCCCGGGGCTCAGCCTGGACGCGTCCGACATCCAGCTTGAACTGGACCGCCGCCGTCCCGGCACGTCGCGCCACGTCACGCAGCGCCAGGAGGCCGATCAGGTCGAGATCCTGTCCGGCGTCTATGAAGGGGTCACCACGGGCACGCCGATCGGCCTGCTGATCCGCAATACCGACGCGCGCAGCAAAGACTACTCGAATATTGCAGACACCTTCCGCCCGGGGCACGCCGACTACGCCTATTGGCGCAAATTCGGCGTACGCGATCCGCGCGGCGGCGGCCGCTCGTCCGCCCGCCTGACCGCGCCCACCGTGGCGGCCGGCGCCATCGCCAAGAAATGGCTGGCCGAGCAGTACGGCGTGAGAGTGCGCGGCTACATGAGCCAGCTGGGCCCGGTCGCGATCCCGTTCCTGTCATGGGATGAAGTTCCCAACAACCCGTTCTACGCGCCCAATGCCGAGGTCGTTCCGGAACTGGAAGCCTATATGGACCAGTTGCGCCGTGACGGCGATTCGGTCGGCGCGCGTATTGAAGTCGTCGCGGAGAACCTCCCGGCCGGTTGGGGCGAACCCATCTACGACCGCCTGGACGCCGACATCGCGCACGTGATGATGGGCCTGAACGCCGTCAAGGGGGTGTCCATCGGCGCGGGCTTCGACTGCATCGCGCAGCGCGGGTCCGAGCACGGCGACGAGATCACGCCCGACGGTTTCCTGACCAACCACGCCGGTGGCGTGCTGGGCGGCATTTCGACGGGCCAGCCGATTACCGTATCCCTGGCCATCAAGCCCACGTCCAGCATCCGCGTCGAGCGCCGCTCGGTCAACCGCGCGAACGAGCCGGTCATGGTGCAGACGTTGGGCCGGCACGATCCCTGCGTCGGCATCCGCGCCACGCCCATCGCCGAAGCCATGCTTGCGCTGGTGCTGATCGATCATGCGCTGCGCCATCGCGGCCAGTGCGGCGATCCGCTCTGACGCGCGGGCGTTCCTGCCATCGTCTGCTGGAGACCGACATGAACCGTAAACGTCATCTATTGCGCGGCACGGCCGCGGCGCTTGCGCTGGCGGCCCTGGTGGGCTGCACCGGCATGAACACCACGCAGTCCGGCGCCATCGGCGTCAACCGCACGCAATACATGTCCAGCCTGGTGCCTTCGCAAGCGCTGGAGCAAGAGGCCAGCCAGCAGTACACCGACATCCTGAAACAGGCTCAAGCCAAGGGGCTGCTGGACCGCGACGCGCAGCAGGTGGCACGCGTGCGCGCCATTTCTCAGCGGCTGATCGCGCAGGCAGGCATCTTCCGCCCGGACGCTTCCGGCTGGAAATGGGAAGTGCACGTGCTGTCCAGCGACGAGATCAACGCCTGGTGCATGCCCGGCGGCAAGATCGCCGTCTACACCGGCCTGCTTGCCAAGATCAAGCCGACGGACGACGAGCTGGCTGCCGTGCTGGGCCACGAAATCGCCCACGCACTGCGCGAGCACGCTCGCGAGCGCGTTTCTCAGCAGATGGCCACCAACCTGGGATTGCAGGTGCTGTCGATCGCGACCGGTTCCAACGCCGCGTCAGATCTGGGCGGGCAACTCACGAGCGTGATGTTCACGCTGCCCAATAGCCGCACGCACGAGACCGAAGCGGACCGCATGGGGGTGGAACTGGCAGCGCGGGCGGGCTACGACCCGCGTGCCGCGGTGACGCTGTGGCAGAAGATGGGCGCGGCCGACAGCGGCAATGCGCCGCCGGAAATCCTGTCGACGCACCCCTCGGCCGAATCGCGCATCAGCGACCTGCAGGCGGCGGCGCAGCAGGTGCTGCCGCTGTATCAGCAGGCCAAGAAATAACGCGGCCCTGCGGTCAGGTTGCGCTGGCCGCCGGCTTGACTCCCGGCCCGCGCATGATGCTGATGCCCAGTTCGGACAGGATGCGCCGCGTTTCGGCATCGGGCACGTCTTCCGCATAGACCGCGATGTTCAGGGCGCGTGCGGTTTCCAGCACGGAGGCCGTCAGCTGCTGGCTGCCCGGGCTTTGCGACATGCCTCCCACGAACCCGCCTCCCAGCTTCACATAGGACAAGGGCAGGGTGTGCAGTTGCGCCACCGCGCCGAACTGCTGCGCCAGGCGGCGTACGCCGATATGCGCGCCGAATTCCGACGCCACGCGCGCCAGCGTGGCGATCTGCTCGTGGCATTCCACCAGGCCGTGCGCATCGATCTCCAGGAACAGGCGCGAGGCGAGCCCGCGATGTTCCGTCAGCAGCAGCGCCAATTGGCGGAAGAACTTCTGGCCTCGCAACGAGGGCAGGGCGACCCGGATGGCCAGTTGGCCTTCGTGGGCCACGAGCCATTCCAGACCCAGGCGCACGGACTCCAGATCGCAATCGGCCACCAGGTCCAGCCGCACGGCGGGCGGGATGAACAGCGTGGCGGGAATGGCCACCTGGTCGGGTGCCGTACGCAGCATCAGCATGGCTTCCGTACGGACCTTGCGGCCGTCGGCAGCCAGCAGCGGTTCGGTCGCCAGTTCGAACTGGTTCTTCTCCAGCGCTGTCAGGATGGCGTCCTTCCAGGCGCGTTCGCCCGATTCCGACGGCGACTGCATGTCGGTCGCGCCCGCGATGACGACTTGATCGTTGTTGGCGCTTTCCGCCCGCATCAAGCCGAAGTCCAGGCGCGCAAGCACCGGGCCTGCCTGATTGCCTGACCCGTAATCGGTCATGGCCTGCGCCCAACGGCACAGGTGGCCTTCACCAACCGGGATGCGCGAAGCGTGCAAGTCCGCCCGCAACTGTTCGGCGACCATCATCGCCTGCGGGGCCGCGCAGCCGGGCAGCAGCAGCGCAAAATCGGAACCGTTCAGCCGGGCCAGGAGCGGCGTGGCGACATTGAAGCTCTTGAGCGTGCCCTGAATGCGCTGGCACGCGGCGCGCAGCCATTGGTCGATGAACTCGCGGGGCATATGGCGGTTCAGGTCCGCCAGATCCCGCTGACGGAAGACCAGCACATGGCCGCCGGCGATGGAACGCGATGCGGACTGACCGGCGGCGGCCGTCGGCGCTTCCAGCGCGCGCCGGAACTCGTTGACGAAGTACTTGCGGTTCGGCAGACCGGTGACCGGATCCTGGTTCAGCTCCAGTTCCAGCGATTCGATCTTGGCGTTCTGCTCTTCGACGCTGGCATACACGCGTTCGCGGGTCTGGTTCAAGGCTTGCACGACGCCGGACAGTTCGGGCACGCGGGCCTCCACCTGCTCGGGCGGGGTGTCCTGGCCGATGCTGCGGACGTGGTCGCTGATCTCGCGAAGCAGGCGGTTCTTGATCCAGCCCACCAGCACAAACGCGAACACGGCCCACAGGACGCCCGCGCCCACGACCAGCGCGATCATCTTCAGGCTGCTGCGCCACAAGGCTTCCCAGGCATAGGCGTCGTTGGCGATCAGGGTGACTTCGCCGATCTGGCGCCAGCCGTCGCTGACCGCGTGGCTGGCCGGTTGCGTGTCCAGCGGGGCCAGCTTCTGGAACCAGGCGGGAACCGAATTCGGGGTGGCGTCCGATTTGCGTTCGATCAGCACCTTGCCTTCGGGATCGGCCAGGCGCACCAGCGAGAAATGGCCGCCGTCGTACAGCGCCGACACCAGCAGTTCCTGAAGGACAGGGTCATTGTTGGCAGGCTGCGACAAGGACAGCGCCAGCGACACGGCGGCATCGGTGCTCTGCACCTGCAACTGGCCAGACAGGTATTCGCGCGCGGAGTTGACGCTGAGCGCCAAGGTGCCCAGCAGAATGACGCCGATCGCAAGGGTAACGCTGAGCAGTAGCTGTCGAAGTATGGACATAGTCTTGTTTCCGGCGGTCAGGGGCGTATGCCTTCCCGTTCCATGCGTTGAAGTAGATCACGCCAGCGGCTGAGGCGGTCAACCGGCGCGGCGGGCTTGCCGTCAACGTAGACGCCGTCGGCGTTGAAGCTGAAGACCGGCGTCAGGTCGCGACGCTGCGTCGCCGGAAGGATGGTTGAAATCAGGCTGTCCAGCACCAGCGGGACGGCATTCGGGGTTTCGTAGTAGCCCAGCACCATGTGGGCGACCTGGCTGCTGCTGGCGGGACCGCCGACGCGCGCACGGACGTAGATGAAGCGCAGCTTGTTCGCGGGAACACCCATCGACAGCAAGGTGAAGTACTTGCCGATCACATAGTCTTCGCAGTCGCCGGCGCCTTTGCCCAACGATTCCAGCGGAGTGGCCCAGTAGTCCGCTTGCCCCCAGATGGTCTGGTCTTCGCCCGAGAGCAGCGCGCGGTTCCAGAAGTCGTTCGCAAGCGTCAGCTTGTCCCGTTCCAGGGCCGGCGGCGGGTTGCGCAGCAGCTGCAACCAGCTTCCCACCGACTTCGCGCCCTTTGCGCCATAGCGGCTGGCCGCCAGGCTTTGCAGCCGGTCGGTGCTGACTTCCAGGGCGAAGCTGCCGCCCCAGACGCAAGCCAGGCACAGCAACACCAGTCGGCACAGGTTCAGCGAGCCGCGGAAACGGTGAGTCGAAGACATGAAACGGATTTTCACATTTTTCCGACTCTCGCAGACGTGGCGGGAGAAAAAATGCTGGCTGGCAGAGGGCGGACCGTTGCCGGCCGCGCCTCTGGTTTCTACGGATTAGTTGTGATCGACGTTCAACTTCCCCTTCAAGAGCAGGTCATTGATGATGGCCTGGTTGCTGAGCGTGTTGTTGCCGGTCAGGTCCACGTTTTCCAGCACGATCTTCTGGTCCGCACCCAGGCCGATCAGGCCCTTGGTGTTGATGTCGATGACCGTGTTGTTGCCTTCCTTGTGGAAATTGAGGTACTGCGTCAGCGTGCTGTCCTTCTCGCCCAGCAGCAGATCCTTCAGATCCAGGATATCGCCGCCGTCAGCAGCCTTGGCGAGCGAGAAGTCCTTGATCGTGTCGATCGCCGGGGCAGGGATAGTGCCCTGGTCATTCAGTTCCCACTTGAAGGTATCGCTACCGGCCCCGCCGATCAGCGTGTCGTTGCCCTGACCACCAATCAACGTGTCGTTGCCGGCGCCACCGTACAGCGTGTCGTTGCCGGTGCCGCCTTCCAGCCGGTCGTCGCCACCCATGCCGAAGAGGATGTCGTTACCGGCGCCGCCAAGCAGCGTATCGTTGCCGTCCGACGCCGAGGACTTGTCGAAGTCGGCGCTGTGTTGCGTGATATAGCTGTGGATGTCCTGATTGGTCAGGCTTCCGACGCTCTTGCCCAGGTTGGCTGCGACATAGGATTCCAGGCCGGCCACGCCGCTGCCGTGCGAACCGAAGCTGATGGCGTCGCCAAACAAGATGTCGTTGCCGGCGCCGCCATTGACGTGGTCCGCGCCGGACGGAAGCACCGTGTTGGTCCCGAGGATGGCGCTGGCCAGGTCGGAAGCGTCCAGGTTGGTCTGCACATTGCCGTCGCTGTCGTAGCTCTTGAGGTCGGATTTGCTCAGCTCGCTGCCCAACCCGATGGCCTCGACGGTAGACAGCTTGGCGAGTGCCGCGTATGCGGCAAGCGAGTCGGCTGTCGTCGCAGAATCGGTGGTATTACCCGTTCCGCCCAGTGCCCGGTACGTATAGACGCCATTGGCGTCCGCGGACATCACACCGATCTTGGTCTGGGACCAGCCGCCAAAGCGGGACTGCGTATACATCGACACGCGGCCATCGCTGTCAATGACGGTATTGCCGCTGGCATCCTTCACCACATTGCCGATCTTGTAGTTCGTCAGGTAGTAGCTCAGCGAGCGGTCGGTACCCGAATACGAGTCGGTGACGACGGGGTTGCTGGTGCCGTTGGTCGAGTAGTAAAGCGTCGGTTTGCCGTCCGTGATGAAGTAGGACAGGTTGGTGGCGTCAGTGTTGCCCTTGGCCTGGGCACCGTTGAACCACGACGCCGTTGCCTGGAACGCCGCTTCGTAGTTGGTGCCGCCGCCGGACTGCAGCGAATTGAGGACAGCCATCAACTTGTCGAGGGCGAAGGGGTCCTTCAGGCTGACGCCCACGTTGCCCTTGATTCCCGAGTCGAAGTCGACCAGGAATACGTTTACGGTTCCCGCATTGCCTTGCTGCGCGCTGGCAATCAGCGTCTTGAAGACCGTAATCAGCGACTCTCGTGCGTTTGCAATGGCGGTGTCGCCCATGCTGCCCGACGTGTCGACCATGAAGGCCAGGTTGTAGTTGTGGCCTTGAACGATCTGCAAGCCCTGGGTGTCGGAAATGATGATGTCATTGCCTTCGGTGCCAGTGAGCGTGTCGTTGTAGGTCGAACCCGTCATCACGTTGTAGGTCGTGACGCTGACGTCGGTTTCAGACGTAGCGCTGCCCCCGCCGATGCTTTCGGTCGACGTGACCGCGGCGTGCAGATCAAACGCGCCGCTTCCCGACGGAACGGTCATCGTCAGGCTACCCAGGTCTTTCAGCGCGACCACCCATCCGCCATGGCCATCAGAAGCGCCATGATTGAAGGTGACGCCCGGGGGGAACCCCGTCAACGTCACAGGCGACAACGATTCGCTGCCATCCTTGTCCGTTGCTTCGACGGTCAGGTTGACTGCATAGGTCTCATAACCCTCCGTGACCGTCTGCACGGTCGTGCTGCCGTCGTTGCTGTACGTGCTGCCGTCACCGAAGATGATGTCTTCGATGTTGTTCATGGGGCCGAACGTAACGCCGGTTTCCAGGTCGGTGATCATGATGCCGTCGTACCCGCCACCGTTGTAGCGGTGATCGCTGGCGACCGTGATGCTGTAGTTGCCCTTGGACAGACCCAGATAGATGTAGTCCTTGGCATCGCTGAGTGAGCTGCCGTTGCCGTCGATGCTGTTCGGACGCGTGGCGGCGGTCAAGTGGCCGCTTGCATCACCCAGCACGAAGATGTCGCGAACCGAGGCGCTGCCATTCAGGTTGCCGCCGTTTTCCTTGGGGTTGTTCCAGACCTTCGCACCCGTGCCGCCAGTCACGACGCCGCCTTCGATGGTGAAGCCACCACCGCTTGAGCCACCATCAACAATGATCTGGGTGCCCGTCGTGGTCTGTTCAGGCTTGCCCAGGCTCAGCGTGATGATCGGCGCATCCGCGACAGGGTTGATGTCGACCGTCAGGGTTACTTCAGAGCCCGTGTTCTGTCCATCCACGGGCTGGAACTTGATGTGGGCGTAGTCGTCATGCATGTTGCCCACGCCCGGGTTGTGATAACCGTCGGCCCCGGATTCGTTGGCCGCAGGCATGAAGCGCAACTTGCCATTGTCGACATCGGCTTTGCTGATCACCTGATTTTGCGTCACCGACACCCAGTTGCCCGTGGCATCCAGATACTGCAGCTTGCCGAATTCAGGCAGGCCGGTGATCTTGATGCCCAGTTGGGAGGCGGGCGAGTCGTCCGTGATCTTCAAATCGTTCCACGTAATACCCAAAGGCTGGTCTTCGTTGCCGGTGACGGTGTTGCCGCCTGCCGCGACAGGCGCCTCGTCGATGGTGTACGGACGGTCAGCTGCGGCCGACGCCGTGTTGCCGGCCGGGTCGGTGACGGAGACGGAGGCGTGGACGTTGGAGTCCTGCGCCAGTTCAGAGCCGGGCACGTTGATGCTG
This sequence comes from Achromobacter sp., assembly GCF_057314935.1. Classification (NCBI taxonomy): domain Bacteria; kingdom Pseudomonadati; phylum Pseudomonadota; class Betaproteobacteria; order Burkholderiales; family Alcaligenaceae; genus Achromobacter; species Achromobacter sp. The sequence continues at coordinate 169 of NZ_DBHKZA010000100.1, read as the reverse complement.
TAGCCGAGCTTGCCGCCGCCCTGGTCCACGACCTGACCGGTGTAGGTCTTGCCATGCACGGTCAGCGTGACGGTGTCGCCGACCTTGGCGTCGCCACCCACGGTACCGGTAACCGGGATCGTCTTGGTCTTTTCAGTGGCGTTGATCACATCATCACCAGCGATGGTGT